>JAICSG010000100.1 GCA_025937035.1 Thermoanaerobaculia bacterium
GCGCCTTTTCGAGCCGCTCGGCTACACGGTCCACGCCGATCCCCATCCGCTCGATCCCGCCTTTCCGGCCTGGGGCATGAGCCGCTACTTCACGGTGACCCTGCGCGCCACCTGTGCCTTGAGCGACCTGCTGGCCCATCTTTACGTGCTGGTGCCCGTGCTCGACGACGACAAGCACTACTGGGTGGGCGATCCGGAGGTGGAGAAGCTCGTCCGCCACGGCGAGGGGTGGCTCGGCGCGCACCCGGAGCGGGAGACGATCACCCGCCGCTATCTCCGGCACCAGCGGGGTCTGATGCGGGAGGCCATGGCCCGCCTGGCGACCGAGGGAGAGACCCAGCCCGAGGAGACCTCCCGCGTCCGCGACGCCGAGGAGGCCACGCTGGAGCACCCCCTGCGCCTGCACGACCGGCGGCTCGACCTCGTGGCCGGGGTCCTCCACGAGACCGGTGCCCGGCGGGTGGTCGACCTCGGCTGCGGCGACGGCAAGCTGCTCAAGCGCCTGCTCGCCGATCCCCAATTCGCCGAGATCGTGGGGATGGACGTCGACTCCCGCTCCCTCGCCATCGCCCGCGAGCGGCTCGACCTCGACCGTCTGCCGCCCCGGCAGCGCGAGCGCATCCAGCTCCTCCACGGCTCGCTCCTCTACCGCGACCGCCGGCTGGCCGGCTACGACGCGGCCGCGGTGGTGGAGGTGGTCGAGCACCTCGATCCGCCCCGCCTCGCCGCCTTCGAGCGGACGGTGTTCGAATTCGCCCGGCCCGGCACGGTGGTGCTCACCACGCCCAACCGCGAGTACAACGTCCGCTGGCCCTCCCTCCCCGCCGGCCGCTTCCGCCACCGCGACCACCGCTTCGAGTGGACCCGGGGGGAATTCCACGTCTGGGCCGTGGGAGTCGCCGCGCAGTTCGGCTACAACGTGCGCTTCCAGCCGGTGGGAGAGGAGGACCCCGAGGTGGGGGCGCCGACGCAGATGGGGATCTTCTCGCGGTGAAAATCGACCTCCCGCAGCTCTCGCTGGTGGTCCTCGTCGGCGTCTCCGGGGCCGGCAAGTCCACCTTCGCCCGGCGTCATTTCAAGCCGACGGAGATCCTCACCTCGGATTTCTGCCGGGCCCTGGTCTCCGACGATGAAAATGATCAATCGGCGACCTCGGATGCCTTCGCGGTGCTCCACTTCATCGCCGGCAAGCGGCTCGCCCGCGGGCTGCTCACGGTGGTGGACGCCACCAACGTGCAGCCGGAGGCGCGCAAGCCGCTGATCGATCTCGCCCGCGCCCACTACGTGCTGCCGGTGGCCATCGTCTTCGATCCGGCGATGGAGATCCTGGAGGAGCGGAGCCGGACGCGGACGGACCGCGACGTCGGCGGGCATGTGCTGCGCAACCAGCGGAGCCAGCTCCGGCGCTCCCTGCGCGATCTTCAGAAGGAGGGGTTCCGCCACGTCTGGGTCCTGCGCTCGCCCGAGGAGGTGGAGGCGGTCACGGTCGAGCGCCGCCCCCTGTGGCCTGACCGGCGGTCCGATCACGGCCCCTTCGATCTGATCGGCGACGTCCACGGCTGCGCGGACGAGATGGAGGAGCTGCTCGGGAAGCTCGGCTACGCGCCGGACGAGGCCGGCGTCTGGCGCCACCCGGAGGGGCGGAAGGTGGTCTTCCTGGGCGACCTGGTGGACCGCGGCCCGCGCGTGCCGGACGTCCTGCGCATCGCCATGGGGATGGTGAAGGCGGGGAGCGCCCTCTGCGTGCCGGGCAATCACGACGAGAAGCTCCTGCGCTGGCTGCGGGGCAAGAAGGTGCGGATCGCCCACGGGCTGGAGCGCACCATCGAGCAGCTCGAGCGGGAGACTCCGGAATTCCGCTTCGACGTCAACGCCTTCCTCGACGGCCTGGTGAGCCACTACGTGCTGGACGGCGGCCGGCTGGTGGCAGCGCACGCCGGCATGAAGCAGGAGATGCAGGGGCGGGCCTCGGGCCAGGTGCGCTCCTTCGCCCTCTACGGCGAGACCACCGGCGAGGTGGACGAGCTGGGCCTCCCCGTCCGCATCGACTGGGCCGCCGACTACCGGGGCTCCGCCATGGTGGTCTACGGCCACACGCCGGTCGCCGAGCCGCGCTGGCTCAACCGGACGATCAACATCGACACCGGCTGCGTCTTCGGCGGTGCCCTCACGGCCCTGCGCTACCCCGAGCGCGAGCTGGTCTCCGTGCCGGCCCGGCGGGTCTACGCGGGCACGGCGCGCAATTTCCTGGCGCCGGTGGACGGCCTCACCCCCCAACAGGAGCACGACGACGTGCTCGACCTCGCGGACGTCGCCGGCAAGCGGGTCGTCCACACCCGCCTGCGCGACAACGTGACGATCCGCGAGGAGAACGCGGCGGCGGCCCTGGAGGCGATGAGCCGCTTCGCCGCCAATCCCAAGTGGCTGATCTATCTGCCGCCCACCATGTCCCCCTCGGAGACCAGCCGGCGGCCGGACCTGCTGGAGCACCCGGCCGAGGCCTTCGCCTACTTCCGCTCCGAGGGGATCGGGCGCGTGGTCTGCGAGGAGAAGCACATGGGCTCGCGGGCGGTGGTGATCGTCTGCCGCGATGAGGCCGAGGCCCGGCGGAGGTTCGGGGTAACCGGCGAGGGGATCGGCGTCGTCCTCACCCGCACCGGCCGGCGTTTCTTCGACGACGGGCGGCTGGAACGGGCGCTCCTCGCGCGGGTGTGCGAGGCCCTCGACCGCTCCGGCCTCTGGGAGCGGCTCGGCACCGGCTGGGTCTGCCTGGACGCCGAGCTGATGCCGTGGTCGGTGAAGGCCCAGGAGCTGATCCGCGACCAGTACGCCTCGGTGGGCGCGGCGGCGCGCATCGCCCTCCCCAAGGCGGTGGCGCGGCTGGCGGAGGCCGGAGCGCGCGGGCTCGACATCGCCGGCCTGCTCGCCCGCTACCGCGAGCGCTTCGAGCTGGCGAGCCGCTTCGCCGACGCCTACCGCCGCTACTGCTGGCCGGTCGCCTCCGTGGCGGACCTCCGCCTCGCCCCCTTCCACCTGCTGGCGAGCGAGGGGGCGGTCCACGTGGAGCAGGACCACCTCTGGCACATGGAGACCCTGGCCACCCTCTGCCAGGCCGATCCGGACCTCCTCACCGCCACCCCTCACCGGGTGGTGGACCTGGCGGACCCCGCGAGCGAGGAGGCGGCCACCGCCTGGTGGGAGGACCTCACCGGCCGCGGCGGTGAGGGGATGGTGATCAAGCCCTTGAGCTTCCTGGCGCGGGGAAAGCGGGGGCTCGTCCAGCCGGCGCTCAAGTGCCGGGGGAGGGAGTACCTGCGGATCATCTACGGCCCCGAGCACACCCTGCCGGAGAACCTGGAGCGCCTCCGCCAGCGCGGCCTGGCGTCCAAGCGCTCGCTCGCCTTGCGGGAATTCGCATTAGGGGTCGAGGGGCTGGAGCGCTTCGTGCGCGGCGAGCCGCTCCGCCGGGTCCACGAGTGCGCGTTCGGGGTGCTGGCTCTGGAGAGCGAGCCGGTGGATCCGCGGCTGTAGATCCTACGTAATCAACCCCCGCAGCAAATGCATCATCCGGTCCGTCACGAACGCCCCCTGGACGTCCTCCAGCGGATGGACCTCGGACTCGCGGGCGCCGGTGCTCCAGCCGTATTCGACCTTCACCTTGGGCTCCGAGGGGTGGAGGGAGATCTCGATGGCGCCGCGCTTGGGGACACGGGTCTGGATCTGCACGTCGAAGCGGACCTTCTCCGGCGTCTTCTCGTAGAGGTGCGTGAGGTGCCCCTTGCGGTCGAGGTCCTTCATCAGGGTCCGCAGGGTGGGGAGGATGACCTCCTTCTTGAGGCTCATGAAGCGGTAGACCACGCGGTTCCGTTCGAGGAGGCGGTCGCGCTCCCCGAGCTGATCCTGCTCGGCGTTGGCTTCAATCGTTGTAAGAAGCTTGCGGAATTCTTTGATCTTTCCGTCTTCCAAGGAGGCTCTCCGCGCTGAAGGGGACAGGCTCATTTTACCACCCGGATGTCTCAGGATGCGCCCATTAGTGTATCACACCTATAAGACACGTCCGGCTCGCATCCCCCTTCGTTGTACGATGGCCGGCCGAGGAGGCTCCCGATGATCCAGACCCTCGACCACGGGCCCATCCGCGAGCTGCGGCTCGACCGGCCGCCGGCCAACGCCCTCTCCCCGGACCTGATCTCGGCGTTGCGCCAGGCCGTCGAATCGGCTCCCGGCGACGGCGCTCAGGCTCTGGTGATCTCCGGCTCGCCGCGCATGTTCTCGGGCGGGCTCGACGTCCCCTATCTGATCCAGCTCGACCGGCCGGCCATCGCGGCGACCTGGCGGGATTTCTACGCCATGATGCGCGCTCTGGCCACCTGTCCGATCCCGATCGCGGCGGCGGTCACCGGCCACGCCCCGGCCGGCGGCGCGGTGATCTCCCTCTTCTGCGACCACCGCGTGATGAGCGAGGGGGACTTCAAGATCGGTCTCAACGAGGTCCCGGTGGGCATCCCCCTGCCGCCGGTCATCTTCAAGGCCATGCGGCGGGTGGTGGGGAGCCGGCAGGCCGAGCGGCTCTGCGTCCAGGGATTGCTGATCTCCGGGGACGAGGCGCTCCGGGTGGGCCTGGTCGACGAGCTGGCCGCCCCCGACCGGGTGATCGAGCGGGCCGTCGAATGGTGCCGCTCGCTCCTCGCTCTGCCGCCCCGGGCCATGGCCGTTACCCGCAACCTGGCCCGCGCCGATCTCGCCGCCCTCTTCGCGGAGGAGACGGGCGCGGAGGTCGAGGGAGTGCTGGAGGACTGGTTCAGCGCGGAGACCCAGAAGACGTTGCGGGATCTGCTGGAGAGGATGGCAAAGAGGAAGGGGTGAGGGGCGGAGATCGTGTTATGATCTCTGGCCGTGCCGAAATGGCACTTGTTCCCATCATGAATCGACTCCGCCACCCCTCCGCCCTGCTGCTGGCCGTCGTCTTCGCGGCGTTCCAGTTGCTCGCGACGGCGCCGGTGCTCCATACCGACTGCGAGACCGTGCAGGCGGTGATCACGGCCCAGCACCAGCGGGAGGCCCCGGCCTTCCGCGGCGAGGCCGGGGGGCTGCCGCGGAGCGCGGACGAATGTCCGATCTGCATGCTCTCGGGGCTCACGGCGGTCCTCTCGCCCCAACTGGCGGTCTTCGCGCCCGCCCCCTTTGTGACCGAGCCCCTTCCGCCGGCCGCCGCTGCCGCGCGGGCCCTTCACTGCCACAGCCTCGGCAGCCGCGCTCCTCCCGCCGTTTCCTAGCGGTCCCCGTCTCTCCCTTTCCGCAGTAACCACGGAGAGAGCTCCAGGAGGGCTCTGTGAAACGACTTTGGATCGGTCTATTCGTTACCGTGCTCGGTAGCGGCACCGCTCTCGTGCCGCCTGTCCGGGCTCAGGCCGCGGCCAGCAATGCGCCGGCGCCGCTGCGCCTCTCCCGCCGGGAGGCGATCGCGGAGGCGCTCGCCCGCAATCCCGGCCTCCTCGCCTCCAGGGAGCAGGTCGAGCAGGCCCGCGCCCAGGTGGTCATCGACACCGCCTTCGCGGACCCCACGCTGGCCGCCGACGTGGCGGGCCAGACCAAGGCCCTGAATCCGGGATCGGGAAACGCGAGCGACATCGGCTTCGGGCTGACCTTCCCCTTCCCGGGCAAGCGCCGGCTGCGGGGGGATGTCTCGCGGGCGGCTCTGAGCGCCGCTGAGTTCACCCTCGCGCAGCTCCGCCAGCAGGTCGCCTCGCAGGCCGCCCAGGCGTACGACGCCATCCTGGTGGCGCTCCAGCACCGCGACGACCTGAAGCAGGGCAAGGAGCTGTCGCTCGACTTCCTGGCCAAGACGCAGGCGCGGTTCCTGGCCGGGACGGTCCCCAAGGTGGACGTGGTCAAGGCACAGGTGGACGTGGCCCAGGCGGACAACGACCTGATCGCCAACGAGCGGGCGCTCACCTCGGCCTACGCCTCCCTGAACCGCATTCTGGGGCGGCCCGGCGGCGCGCCCATCGAGTGTACGGACAGCTTGGCGGTGCCCGCCTCGCTCGCCGAGCTCGAGGCGCTGGAGAAGCTGGCGCTCGCCTCGCGCCCGGAGCTGAAGAGCCTGGAGGTCCAGCGCAAGGGGGCCGAGGCCGCCACCCGGCTGGCCCGCCAGTACTGGGCGCCGGACATCAACCTCACCTTCAGCCGCAATGCCGAGCAGGGGAGCCCCACCACCTACACCACGGGCATCGGCATCGGCTTCCCCGTCTTCTTCCGCCAGCACCTGCAAGGAGAGGTCGCCATGGCCCTTCACCGCGAGCAGGAGCTGGCCGCCAACGTCGCCGACATCACGGCCCAGATCGGGCTGGACGTCCGCTCCTCCTACGCCACCGCCTCGACCTCGCTCCGCCAGGCGATCTTCCTTCGCGATGAGCTCCTGCCGGAGGCGCGCGAGGTCTATCGCGTGGCCTCGGTGAGCTACGGGCTGGGCGGCACCTCCGCCCTCGATCTGCTCGACGCCAAGCGGACCCTGCTCGACGCCGAACGCCAGTACGCCGACGCGCTGGGCGCCGCCAACGACGCCCAGGCCGCCCTCGAGCTCGCGGTGGGAGCGTCCCTCCCGGCCGCGCCGTCAGGAGCCCATCCATGAGAGACCTCGTCCGACCCCCGAAGGCGGCCCTCGCCGCCCTGGCCCTGTCGCTCCTCACGGCCGCGTGCGCCCGGCATGCCGAGAAGGAGAAGGCGGCCGATCCCTCGGCGCCGCCTTCCGCGCAGACCGCGGCGGCCAATCCCCGGAACCTCACCCTCGACCCGGCCCAGCGGCAGAAGATCCGCCTGGAGACGGTCGCGCCGTCCTCGTTCCACCGCACCATCGAGACCACCGGCACCGTGGCGTTCGATCAGAACCGGGCCACCCAGGTGCTGGCGCCCATCTCGGGCCCGGTGTCGCGCATCCTGGCCGAGGTCGGCGCGCGGGTGGGCCGCGGCCAGTCGCTGGCCACCGTGGCCTCGCCCGATTTCGCGGCCGACGTCAGCGCCCTGCGCAAGGCCGAAGCCACCGCCAAGAACGCCCGCCGGGTGGCCGACCTCGACGAGCAGCTCTGGAAGAACGACGCCATCGCCCGGCGCGACCTGGAGCAGGCCCAGACCGACGCCGTGGCCGCCGAGGCGGACCGCGACGCCGCCCTCCAGCAGCTCCGCGATCTGGGGGTGGACGCCAGGACGATCAGCGACATCCAGGCGAACCGGCCCACCACGGCCATGGCCGGCGCCGCCATCCGCTCGCCCATCGCGGGCACGGTGGTGGAGAAGCTGATCACCCCGGGCCAGCTCCTCCAGGCCGGCACCACCCCCTGCTTCACGGTGGCCGACCTCTCGACCGTCTGGGTGATGGCGAACGTCTTCGAGTCCGATCTGCCGTTCGTCTCGCCCGGGGACACGGCCCGGGTCACCACCGGCGCCCCCGGTCCGGCCATCCAGGGGAAGGTGGACTACATCGCCGCCATCGTCGATCCCAACACCCGGGCTGTGGCCGTGCGCATCGTGGCGCCGAACCCGAACGAGGTCCTGAAACGGGACCTCTACGTGCGGGCCGAGATCGAGTCCCACCGCGAGAGCACGGGGCTGCTGGTGCCGGTCTCGGCGGTGCTGCGCGACGACGAGAACCTGCCTTTCGTCTTCATCGCCAATCCTGACGGCAGCTTCGCCCGCCGCCGCGTCCAGACCGGCACGCGGGTGGGGGACCGCCAGGAGATCACCTCCGGCCTCAGGGCCGGGGAGACCATCGTCGCGGAGGGCGGGCTGTTCCTGCAGTTCGCGGAAACCCAATGAGCGAGCCCATCCCCCACACGCCGGCCAACCCCTCGGTGATCCACCGGATCGTCGCGGCGTCGCTCCGCCAGCGCTTCCTGCTCGGCCTCGCGGCCCTGCTGCTGATCGGCGGCGGCATCTGGTCGTTCAAGCGGCTGCCGGTCGACGCCTACCCCGACCTCTCGCCACCCCAGGTGGAGATCGTCACCCAATGGGAGGGGCACGCGGCCGAGGAGGTCGAGCGGCTGATCACCGTGCCGATCGAGGTCGAGATGAACGGCCTGCCCGGGCTGACGGTGTCGCGCTCGATCTCGCTCTACGGCCTCTCCTCCGTCACCCTCACCTTCAACCGGGGGACGGACCGCTACTTCGCCCGCCAGCAGGTGTTCGAGAGGCTTCCCGACGCCGAGCTGCCGGACGGGGTGTCGCCGTCGGTCTCGCCGCTCTTCTCCCCCTCGGGGCTGATCTACCGCTACGTGCTGGACAGCCCGGACCGGTCCGCCATGGAGCTGAAGATTCTGGAGGACTGGGTGATCGAGCGGGCCTACAAATCGGTCCCCGGGGTGGCCGACGACTCCGGCCTGGGCGGCCCGACCATGCAGTACCAGGTGCTCCTCGATCCGGCGCGGATCGCCGCCGTGGGCCTCTCGGTGCCCGCGGTGATCGGCGCCCTCTCGGCCAACAACGGCAACGCCGGCGGGGGCTTCTACTCACAGGGCGGGCAGTTCTATTACGTGCGCGGCCTGGGCCGCATCACCACCCCCGAGGACATCGGCAACGTCGTGCTGGCGGTCCACAACGGCATCCCGGTGCTGGTCAAGGACGTCGGCGAGGTGACCATCGGCCAGGCGCCGCGTCTGGGCCAGTTCGGCTACCAGGACCGCGACGAGGCTGTCGAGGGGGTCGTGCTGATGCGCACCGGCGAGCAGGCCCAGGTGGTGCTCGACCGCATCGAGCGCACGACTCAGGAGCTCAACAAGTCGGTGCTGCCGCCCGACGTCAAGATCCACCCCTTCTACGACCGCCGCGAGCTGATCGCCCTCACCACCCGCACGGTGGAGGACAACCTGCTGCGCGGCATGCTGCTGGTGGTGGTGATCCTCGTCTTCTTCCTCTACGACATCCGCTCGGGGCTGATCGTCGCCGCCACCATCCCCCTGTCGCTGCTCTTCGCCTTCATCTGCCTCGACCTCAAGAACGTGCCGGCCAATCTGCTGTCGATCGGCGCCATCGACTTCGGCATCCTGGTCGACGGCGCGGTGGTGATGGTGGAGAACATCTTCCGGCAGTTGGCCCTGCGGGAGGGAAAACCGTTCAGGATTCACGAGGTGATCCTGGAGGCCGCCGGCGAGGTCGACCGGCCGATCGTCTACGCGGTGGCGGTGATCATGGCCGGGTTCCTCCCCATCTACGCCCTGTCGGGGCCCGCGGGGGAGCTGTTCAAGCCGATGGCGGACACCACCCTGTTCGCCCTCGCCGGCTCGCTCCTGCTCACCCTGACGCTGCTGCCCATCCTCTGCGCGATCTTCCTCCGCAAGGGGGTGCGCGAGCGGCGCAACGTCATTTTCGAGGCGATCAAAAACGTTTATATCAAGGGGCTCGACGTCTGCCTCCGCCACCCCTGGGGGACCACCCTGGTCTCGGCGCTCCTCCTGGCCGGCTCAGTGCTGCTGATCCC
>JAICSG010000478.1 GCA_025937035.1 Thermoanaerobaculia bacterium
AAAGCTCGGTGTGGAAGAGCAGCAGGGTCACCAGGGCGCCGAAGCCGGCGAACGGCAGAGCCGAGAGGATGGTCAGCGGGTGGATGAAGCTCTCGTAGAGGATGCCCAGCACCAGGTAGATCACCAGGATGGCCATCACCAGCAGCAGCCCCAGCCCCTGGAGCGACGACTGGAAGGCCTGCGCCGTCCCCTGGAAGCTGGTGTTGATGTTGGGCGGCAGCAGCTCGTGGGCGGCGCGGTCGACCGCGGCGACCCCCTGCGACAGCGAGGTGCCGGGCTGGAGGTCGAAGGAGATGGTCACCGAGGGGAGCTGGCCCGAGTGGGTGACCGCCAGGGGGCCGACGCCGGCCGTCAGGCGCGCCAGGGCCGAGAGGGGGACCAGCGTGCCGCTGTCCGAGCGGACGTAGAGCAGCCCGAGGGCCGCCGGATCGCGCTGGTACTGCGGCTCCAGCTCCATGATCACCTGGTACTGGTTGTTGGGCGCGTAGATGGTCGACACCTGGCGCGAGCCGTAGGCGTAGTAGAGGGTGTCCTCGATCGACCGCATGCTCACCCCCAGCTCGGCCGCCTTGTCGCGGTCGATGTCCACCTCCACCTGCGGGTTGGTGATCTGGAGGTCGGAGGTGACGTCGCGCAGGCCGGGCAGGGTCCGCATCTTCGCCTCCAGCATCGGGGCGTAGCGATAGAGCTCGGAGATGTCCGACCCCTGGAGCGTGTACTGGTACTGGCTCTTGGTGAGCCGGCCGCCGATGCGGATCGCGGGCGGGATCTGGAGAAAGGCGCGCATGCCCGGCACCACCGAGAGCTTGGGCCGCAGCTCCTCGATCACCTCCTTGGCCGGGGGACGCTCGCCGCGCGGCTTCAGGCGGATGAAGAAGAGACCGTTGTTGGGGCCGGTGCTGCTGCCACGCGAGCCGACCGAGGACATGAAGGCCGCCACGTTGGGATCTTTCGCCAGGATGGCGGCGAGTTGCTGCTGGTGGGCCGCCAGCGACTCGTAGGAGATCCCCTGGATGGCCTCGGTGAAGGCGATGATCTGGCCGGTGTCCTCGTCGGGAATGAACCCCTTGGGGATCTGGGTGAACAGCCAGCCGGTGGCCACCAGCACGGCGAGCGAGCCGAGCGCCAGGGTCAGGCGGTGGCGGAGCGACCAGCGCAGGCCCGCCGAGTAGACGCCGAGCGCGCGGTCGAAGACCCGCTCCGAGGCCTGGTAGAAGCGCCCGTGCCGCTGCTCGTGCGGCGGCCGCAGGAAGCGGCTGCAGAGCATCGGCGTCAGGGTCAGCGAGACGAAGCCCGACACCAGCACCGAGGCGCCGATGGTGACCGCGAACTCGCGGAACAGCCGCCCCAGGATGCCGCCCATGAAGAGCAGCGGGATGAACACGGCGGCGAGCGAGATCGTCATCGAGAGGATGGTGAAGCCGATCTCCTTGCTCCCTCTGAGCGCCGCCTCCCAGGGCGACTCCCCCATCTCCATGTGGCGGACGATGTTCTCCAGCATCACGATGGCGTCGTCCACCACGAACCCCACCGACAGGGTGATGGCGAGCAGCGACAGGTTGTCCAGGCTGTAGTCGAGCAGGTACATCACCGCGAAGGTGGCCACGATCGACATCGGCAGGGCGAGGCTGGGGATCACCGTCGCCGAGACGTTCCTCAGGAAGAGGAAGATCACCAGGATCACCAGGCAGAGGGTGAGCAGCAGGGTGAACTTGACGTCGGCCACCGAGGCGCGGATCGACTGCGAGCGGTCGAACAGGACGTCGAGGTGCACCGACGCCGGGAGCTGCTGGCGGAAGCTGGGGATGAGCTTCCGGACCGCGTCCGCCACCGCCACGGTGTTGGTGCCGGGCTGGCGCTGCACGGCGAGCACGACCCCGCGCTGGTTGTTGAACCAGGCCGCGGTCTTGTCGTTCTCCACGCTGTCGATCACCCGCCCGAGGTCCTGGAGGCGGGCCGGCGAGCCGTTCTTGTAGGTGACGATCAGCGGCCGGTAGGCGGCGGCGTCGGTGAGCTGGCCGTTGGCCTGCACGGTGAACGCCTGATGGGCGCCGTAGAGCGTGCCGGTGGGGAGGTCGACGTTGGCCCCCCGCACGGCGTCCGCCACCTGCTCGACGCCGAGCCCGGAGGAGGCCATGGACTGGGGGTCGAGCTGCACCCGCACGGCGTACTTCTGCGCGCCGTAGACCTGCACCTGGGCGACCCCGGAGACGGTCGAGATGCGCTGCGCCATCAGGGTCTCGCCGTACTCGTCGATGGTCGAGAGCGGCAGGGTGCCGGAGGTCAGAGTCAGGTAGAGGATCGGCTGCGCCGCCGGATTGACCTTCTGGTACGAGGGGGGCGTCGGCATCTCCTGCGGCAGCTGGCGGGAGGCGGCGGCGATGGCCGACTGCACGTCCTGGGCGGCGGAGTCGAGGCTGCGGTTGAGGCTGAACGTCAGGGTGATCTGGGTGTTCCCCTGGATGTTGTTCGAAATCATCGAGTCGAGCCCCTCGATGGTCGTGAACTGCTTCTCCAGGGGGGTGGCGACCGCCGAGGCCATGGTCTCCGGGCTGGCGCCGGGGAGCGCCGCCTGGACCTGGATGGTCGGGAAGTCGACGTTCGGCAGGTCGGAGACCGGCAGCAGCCGGTAGGCCATGACGCCGAACACCAGGATGCCCATCATCACCAGGGTGGTCATGATGGGACGGCGGATGAAAAGCTCGGAGATGCTCATGTCCTACGCCTCCGCGCCGGAGCGCCCTTCCCGCGTCTTGACCTTGACGCCGGGGGCCAGCCGGAGCTGGCCGTCGGTGACCACCGTCTCCCCCGGCGTCAGGCCGGCGGAGACCACCGTGTCGCTCCCCACCGTGCGCGACACCTGGACGACGCGGCTCTCGACCGTCTGATCCGGCCGCACCACGTAGACATATTGACCCTGCTGGCCCGTCTGCACCGCCTGCGTGGGCACCACCACGGCGTCCGCCTGCTGGGCCAGGGTGAGCCGCACCTTGGTGAACTGCCCCGGCCAGAGCGCCCGGCTGTCGTTGGGGAAGGTCGCCTTGAGCAGGATGGTGCCGGTGGCGCGGTCGATCTGGTTGTCGATGAAGCTCAAGGTCCCCTGCTGCGGCGCGCCGCCCCCTTCCGAGGGGACCGCCTCCACGGCGAGATGCCCGCCGGCGCGGTACCTCTCGATCTCCGGGAGCTGCGCCTGGGGGACGGAGAAGCTGACGTAGATCGGCCGGATCTGGTTGATCACCACCAGCGGCTGGGCGTCGTTGGCCTTCACCAGGTTCCCCTGGTGGACCAGCAGGCTGCCGGTGCGGCCGGAGAGGGGGGCGCGGATGGTGCAGTATTCGAGCTGGAGGCGGGCCGCCTCGACCGCCGCCTCGTCCGCCTGGACCGTGGCCCCCGCGGAGGCCGTCTCGGCGGCGATGCGGTCGTACTGCTCGCGGGTGACGTACTCCTTCTGCACCAGATCGCCGTAGCGCTTGAGATCGCTGGCCGAGTTGGCGGCCACCGCCTTGTCGCGCGCCACGGCCGCCCGGGCCTGGGCGAGGGCCGCCTGGTAGGGGCGGGGATCGATGGTGAACAGCACCTGCCCCTTCTGGACCTCCTGCCCCTCGGTGAAGTGGACGCTCGTCAGCTCGCCGCCCACCCGGGCCAGCACGGCCACGGTCGACAGCGGCTCCACCTTGCCCACCGCCTCGACCTGCACCGGCACGGTCCTGCGCGCCACGGTGCTGACGACGACGGGGACCGCTGCTTGAGCGCCCGGCTTGGCCTTGTCCCCGGGTGGGCCGTCCGCCTTGCCGCCGCCGCCGGAGCAGCCAGCGGCGAGGAGGGGGAGGGTGGAGAGCAACAGAACGGCACGGATTCTCATGACTGACCTCGGGAAGCGGGCGCGGGAGCGGGCCCCAGCGCCCCGGTATCGTGAGCGAGCTGTGCGAGCGCCAGCAGCCAGTCGGCCCGCGCCTGCACCTCCTGGGCGCGGGCGGAGGCGAGGGTGCTCTGGGCGGTCAGGAGATCGAGGATGCTGCCCACCCCGGCGCGGTAGCGCTCGGAGGTAGCCTGCTCCGACTCCTGGGCGCTCTGGAGGAGCGTGCGGCTGGTCTCGATGCGCTGGGCGGCGGTGCGCACGTCGGCGAAATCGGTCCAGACCTGGAGCGTCGCCTGCTGCTCCAGGGTCTCGACGTGGGCGCGGGAGGCCTCCAGATCGGCCTGCGCCTGGCGCACCCGCGCCGCCCGGCCGCCGGCGTCGAACAGCGGATAGCTGAGCACCAGCGCTCCCGAATAGATTCCGCCCGGCGTGGTGAGCCCGCCCCCGTAGTAGGGG
>JAICSG010000839.1 GCA_025937035.1 Thermoanaerobaculia bacterium
AGCCGCCTCCGGGCGATGCCGGCCCCTTCCCGGCAGCCCGATACGGCGCCAGAGGGAGGGGCAGGCGGCTTTCTATAATGTACATACGTTGGCACAGAGGGAATCGTCTAGTCAAGGTGAAACATGGTAAGGCAGGCCCGGCAAGGCTCTTACGCCGCTGCCTACGACGGCTTATATCCGCGTACGGCGCTCTGTCGTATAGGGAGGCCGGCCGCCTCCGGGTACGGCGATTTTTCTCCCGCCGCGACGCCCCGCCTCCGGGTGCGGCAGCCTGCCTTCGGGTGCGACGGTTTTTCTCTGGGCGCGACGGCCCGTCGCAGCCGGAGAAAAATCGTCGTACAGGGAGAAAGACCGCCGTACCGTCCGGCGGCCCGCCTCCGCGCGCGGCGGTCTTTCTGGGATTGCGACGGTCCGCCTCCGGTTGCGGCGGTCCGTCGCACGCGGAGGCAATCCGTCGGAACCGGAGATGGCGCGCCGCGAGGTTGCGATGGAAGGGCGAGAAGGGCAAAAAAAGAGGGGCGTGACGGGCACGCCCCCGGAACCTGCAAGACAGCGGTAGGGACTACTTGGCGCCGGGAGGATGGGCGGCCGGCGGCGGCTGGGGAGGCGGCTCGGTCGCCGGCTCCGCCGTGGCCTTCTTCCGCCCCCGGAACGGCTGGAGCCCGAAGGCGGCCAGCTTCTCGTCCCGGATGCCGTAGTGCTCCTTGATCAGGGTGCGCACCGCGGTCGCCAGACGCTGGGCGTCGGAGGCGAGCTGCCGCATCTGCTTCGACGCGGCCTGCTTGCTCGCCTTGAGGTCCGCCTGCCGCTTGGTGACGTCCAGCGCCTGGGTGAGCATCCCGGACAGCTTGACCCGGAAGGGCTCGAGCTGAGGGATCTCGGCGATGTTCGCCTCCAGCGTGACCAGCAGCTTCTGCCAGTCTCCTACCATTCCCGCATACGTCGTCTCTCTGGACATGGTCCTTCTCCTTGACTGGGGTCTCCTAGACCCGCATAATCCGGTGCCTGAATTGGCGCCGGAAACCCGATTTGCCTTGAGCCTCCCTGGAGGTCTTGTGGTTTCCCGTACCAACTTCCGCGGCCTTCAGGGGTGATGCGCGCTTCCGATGTACATACGATCAGGCAAGGCAAACCGTTTGTCAAGGGGTCCGACTTGAGATTTTTCGGGATAGGGGTGTAAGCTATACGCATCATGAGGAGGGAAGTATGCCATCAGACCGCGAAGTCCGGGACCGGCGCCGGCAGGCGATCCGGGAGATTCTTTTGCACGACGAGCCGGTGCGCCATCAGCACGACCTGGTGAACCGGCTGCGGGAGCGCGGGTTCGCCGCGACGCAGTCGAACGTCAGCCGCGACCTGCGGGACATCGGGGCCGTGCGGCACGACGGCCAGTACATGATCCCGAGTTGGACGCAGAGCGAGGACTCGCCTTTCCGGAAGGTCGTCCCCTTCATCCGGAAGATGAACCAGGCCGGGCCGCACAACCTCCTGATCGTCACCGATCCGGGGGCGGGGGCGGCGGTGGCCCAGGCGATCGAGGACGACCAGTGGCCGGATCTGGTCGGCACGGTGAGCGGCCACAGCTCGGTCCTCCTGCTCACCGACAACTTCTTCTTCCAGAAGCTCGTCTATCAGCGCATCCGGTATTACCTGGGGATGGAGAACGTGGTGCTGGAGGAGGACAAGGAGCTGGACGAAGGGGAGGAGGGGGACGGGGAGGCCGAGGGGGAGGAGTAGAGGGTTCGTGGCACGGGGCTTGAACCGGACCGGTTCGAGGATAGACTGTCCCCGGAGACCACCCCATGCCCAAAGATCCGACGTCCGATACCCCCTCGTCCCGCCGCGCCGCCGCGGACCCGCTCTCGGCCGCGATCGCGGAGGACCTGGAGAATTTCGATGCCGCCAAGGCGGAGCGCGACTCCGAGGAGGCCCTCGGGCACGGCACGGACCTGCCGAGCAGCGGCCTGCTGAGCTTCTACGACCGGCTGCGCGAAAAGATCCTCCACGCGGTCGAGAAGCGCTCCGGCCGCCGGGGCGCCCGGCTGACCGAGGACGCCGTGCGGGCGCTGCTGCTGGTGCCGGACGTCTTCATCCTCCTGGTCCGGCTGGCGCTCGACAAGGAGGTCCCCGGCTCGGCCCGCGCCATGATCGGCGGCGCCATCGCCTATTTCATCCTGCCGATCGACCTCCTGCCGGAGGCCTTCCTGGGGCCGGCCGGCTATCTGGACGATCTGGTGCTGGGGGTGGCGGTGCTGGCGCAGGCGTTTGGCGGCGATCTGGAGCCCTACGCCCGCAAGCACTGGAGCGGCTCGGAGGATCTGCGGGTGGTGATGCAGGACATCACCAAGGCCGGGCAGACCCTCCTCGGCCACAAGACCTACGACCGGCTGCGGGGATTGCTCTCGCGGCGGGGGATCCGGCTGGAAGAGGCGGAGGAGGACTAGGCCGGGTCGGGAACGGCCCGCGCGACCGCCGCGTTCCGCCGTTCCCGCAGCGCCTCGAACAGCTCGCGGACGGCCGGGAAGCCGCCGTCCGGGAAGTTGTCGGGGTTGTCCCAGAACTCGGCGAGCGCGCCGGTCCCCCAGCGCTC
>JAICSG010000098.1 GCA_025937035.1 Thermoanaerobaculia bacterium
ATCCGACCGCCTTCTATCTCAAGGACCCGCGCCTCTTCGCCACCTACGTGAGCGTGGTCTCCGGCCAGCACCCCGATCCGGCCCGCACCATCCGCGAGCGCTTCGGGGCGCGGTGGCTGACGATCCCCCCGGCTCTCTATCCGCAGCTCTTCAGCCGGATCGCCCACACGCCCGGAGCCCAGGCGCTCTACAGAGAAGAGAATAACTGGGTGGTGGATCTCGGGAAATAGAAGTAGGGGCGGCCCTGCGTGGCCGCCCTGAGCTAGACTGCCCGCCATGCGGATCGTCTCGCTCGTCCCCAACGGCACGGAGATCCTGTTCGCGCTCGGCGCCGGGGATCTGGTGGTCGGCGTCAGCCACGAGTGCGACTATCCGGCGGAGGCGCGGACGCGGCCCATCCTTACCGGCAGCGCCCTGACGCCCGGAATGAGCGCCGCCGAGGTGGACGCCGCCGTCTCCGCCCAGGTCGGCGGCGGGCTCAGCCTCTACACCCTGGACGAGACGCGGATCGCGGAGCTGGCGCCGGACGTGATCGTCACCCAGCAGCTCTGCCCGGTCTGCGCCGTCTCCACCGAGCAGGTGGACGGCGCCGTCCGCCCCCTCCCCCGCTGCCCCGAGTTGGTGTCGCTCGATCCCAACACGATCGGCGGGGTCTTCGCCGACATCCGCCGGGTGGGGGAGGTCATCGGCCGCTCCCAGGCGGCCGAGGCGCTGCTGGCGGACCTCGACCGGCGTCTCGCGGCGGTGCGCCAGCGGACCGCGAGCCCCCGCCCGCGCGTGCTGGCTCTCGAATGGCTCGATCCGCCGTTCGCCGGCGGGCACTGGGTACCGGAGATGATCGAGATCGCGGGCGGGATCGACGTCATCGCCAGGCCCGGAGATCACTCGGCCCGGCTCACCTGGGACCAGATCGCGGCGGCGGATCCGGACGTGATCGTCGTCATGCCCTGCGGCTTCGACGAGGCCGGGGCCCGCGAGCAGATCGCCATGATCGCCGATCGCCCCGAGTGGCGGGCTCTGCGGGCGGTGCGCGAGGCACAAGTCTTCCCGGTCGACGCCAACGGCTGCTTCAGCCGTCCCGGGCCCCGGCTGGTGGACGGTGTCGAGCGGCTGGCGGCGATCCTCCACGGCGGGAATCCGCCGGCCTCATCCGTCTAAACAGGCAGACCCTGAAAAGGGTCTACAAAAACGCGGAGAGGCGGGCCCATGGTGGGCCCGCCCCCGTGGCTGGTCCCCCAGGACCGGCCTCCTCGTCAAAGACGCCCTTGGCACCGACCGCCCGGGGGCGTCCTTTTTCTTTTTACTCCTCCCACCGCGTGGGCGGTGGATTGGTGTGCGGATCGCTCAGCGGCAGCGGCTCCACCACCTGCTGGGACGGCGGCGGCACGACCGGCGGCGCTCCCCGCCGCGGCCAGTACCCCGGCTCCAGACCGAAGCGGGAGAGCACGACGGCGCCGAAGCCCACCAGCGTGGCGGCGATCCCGAGGAGCGCCCCGAAGAGCGAGGTCAGGAAGCCGACGACGCTGATCGGCCAGGGCAGCAGGCCGAGCAGGGCGCCCAGCACGCGCCACCCCTCCAGGGCCAGCACGCCGGTCAGGACGGCGGCGTAGGGGCTGAGGGAGCGGTTGAAGCGGCCCTCCAGCAGGCGTCCCAGCCGGTACGCCACCGCCGTGTAGCCGAGCAGCGCCAGCAGGAACAGGTAGAGGAACAGGAACGGATAGAGCAGGATCACGAAGCAGCCCACGATGGTGATGATCAGCAGGACCGTCACCACCACGAACAGCGGCAGGAAGAAGACGGCGCTCGCGACCCCCACGGCCGCGGACGGCCACGGCTCCCCCGCGAGCTTGCGGTCGACCCGCTCGAGCGGCCGGCGCGCCACCAGCACCACCAGGCTCGTGAAGAGGATGGCGAGCAACAGTCTCATCAGGCTGCTCAGCAGCCCGGACACGCCGCCCCAGATCCCCCAGTGGCCGCCGCTCCAGATGGGACCCCGGTGGAAGCCGCGGCGATCCATGAAGGGGAACAGCCCGACCTCGTGGACGGCGCCGTGGATCACCGCGCCCGGCTCCCGGTGCACGTTCCCACCGATGCTGGTGACGTCGCCGTCGACCACCGCGTGGGGCCCAAGATAGACGCTGCTCCCCACGCTCACCACCTCGCCGCCCACCCGGCCCTGGATGCGCACGGGGCCGCCGACGGCGGTGACCTGGTCGTGTACCTCCCCCTCCACGTCCACCGAGCCGCCCACGGCGACCGCTTCGTCGGCGGTCTCGTCCTTGTCGACCGTGACGCTGCCGCCCACGTTCACCCGGCTGCCGGAGCTGTGGCGCTCCCGCACGCTGGGCGGCGCGGGCGCCTCGGGGGTCTCCGGAGGCTCCGGGGTCTCGGAGGGCTCCACCGAGGTCTCCGTGACGTCGGTATCGGAGGTGGGGGGCTCCGCGGAGGTCTCCGGCGCCGCGGCCGGCGGCTGGGAGGCCGCCTCCGCGCCGAGCCCGAAGAGCTGGCGCTGCTCGTTGGCCGTCATCCCGAGAAGGCGGAGCACGGGGTCGGCGTCCGCGCCGAGCCAGTCGCGCACGGTGCGGGCGGTCACGGTCTCGCCGTTGACCGCGATCCGGTCGCCGGTGACCTCGACCGTGCGCACGCCTGCCTTGGGCTGGCGCGGCGTGAGGAGGACGCCGCCGCTGACCGGCAGCACCTGGTAGCGGGCCTCGATCGTCCGGCGGAGATCGCCGCGCTCCTGCGCCGTGGCCGGCGGACGGTCGGGGGATTGCGGGGCGGGAGCGGCATGCAGCGCCGCTCCGGAGCCAAGAACGAGAAGGACCGCCAGAACGCGGACGGCGCTCTTCCCGGAAAGTCTCTGGATGAAATCAGTTAGGGTCGACATAGGTCCAATTCCTCTCGCCGGTGATTTGGTCGCGGAGATAACGGAACGCCAGGCTCGAGGCGAGCAGGCTCAGCACCAGGACCGCCATCACCTGGGGCACGGCGAGCGGCTGCGCCAGGGCATGGACGATCGTCAGCAACAGATCCCAGAGCCGCAAGGCCATGGCCAGCAACTGGCTGGCGTCGGCCAGCGCCCGGATCCCCCCCCGTACCGCGCCGCCGACGCTCCACAGCCCCGCCAGGAAGCGGAGCACGGGGGGCAGCCAGAGCACGCCGAGGCCGGTCGCGAAGAGCACCAGCCCCAGCACGATCCGCAGCGGACGCCAGGCGAAGAGGTCCGCCGGCGCCGTTGCCTGGAGACCGGCGCGGGCCATCACCCGGTCGGCGAAGCCGGCCATGGGCGCGGCGAGGGGGAGCGCCTCGAAAAGCTCCAGCAGGGCGGCCTCGGCCTCGCCGTCGAGGCCTTCCCGCTCGGCGGCGAGCCAGCGGTCGAGAGCGTCTTGCTGAGAGTGGCGCATTCCGTCGTTCTCCTCTGCTCCGCCCTACGAGGCGGCGGCGCCGCCGGTTTCACCGGGACCCCAGCCGAGCCCCGCCATGGTCTGGGCGAGCTCCTTGCGGGCCCGGTGGAGGTTCGTCTTCACGGTGCCGAGCGGCTGCCCGGTCACCTCGCAGATCTCCTGGTACGACGCGCCATGGACGTAGAACATCAGCACCGCCTCCCGGTAGTCGGGCCGCAGCCGGCGGATCGCGCGCTCCAGCGACCGCGCGAGATCGTGCCGCTCCGCCGCCGCCCCCGGGTCCTCGACCGACCGGTCGGCGAGGACGGCGGCGAGCCCGCCCCGGCCCTCGTCATCCTCCCCGGCCTCCAGCGGCACCGTCTCCGGCGTCCCCCGGCGGAGGTGGTCGATGGTCGTATTGTGCGCGATCTTGAACAGCCAGCTCGAGAATTTCCACTGGGGATCGTAGCTTTTCAGGGCGCGGAACGCCTTGACGAAGACCTCCTGGGCCAGGTCCTCGGCGGTGGCCGGGTCCTGGACCATGCGCAGCACCAGGCTGTAGACGGGGCGCTCGAACCGCTTCACCAGCTCGCGGAAAGCGTCCTGGGAGCCCCGGAGGGCGCTCGCGACCAGCTCGGCGTCGGTCTTCATGCCGCCTCAGATACGGCTCCCCACCCCAACGGGTTGCGCCCTCGCGCGGAACGGAGTGCTAGACTTCGCGCACACCGCAAGCAGTCGATTCCGCAGGAGGATCTCACGATGCGAATCCACGCCACCGCTGCTCTCCTGGCCCTCACGCTCGCCCTGCCGGCGGGCGCCGGCACGCTGGCCGGCGTCACCCTCCCCGACAAGGCCGACGTGGGGGGGCAGACCCTGGTGCTCAACGGCCTGGGGCTGCGCTCGAAGCTCTTCATCAAAGTGTACGTCGGCGGCCTCTATCTCCCCCAGAAGGAGAAGAGCCCGGCCGCCATCCTGTCCGGAGATACGCCGCGACGGATGGTGATGCACTTCCTCTACAGCGTCAACAAGGACCAGATGTGCGACGCCTGGAAGGAGGGGCTGGAGCAGAACACCCCCAAGGCGCCGGCCGACGTCAAGAAGGAATTCCAGACCCTGTGCAGCTGGATGGAGCCCATCCCCAAGGGGCACGAGCTGGTGCTGACCTATGTGCCGGGCACCGGGACCACGGTCGAGGTCAACGGCAAGAGCAAGGGCACCCTGCCGGGCAAGGCCACGGCCGACGCCATCCTCAACACCTGGATCGGGCCGGACCCGGGTCCGGGAGCGGACTTCAAGAAGGCGGTGCTGGGGGGCTCGTAGCAGACCCGAGCCCGAAGAAGCTCCCCGCCAAAAAAAGAGGAGCGCTTCTCGCGCTCCTTTTTGGGAGGGATGAGAGGAGGATTTGCCTCCCCGCATTTGAAGAGTACCCCCACTCATACGCTCTTGTCAATATGAATTCTCTATCTTCTTAGCGGAAGACTAGAACCGCCACGATCACCGCCGACAGGATCACCCGGTAGACCACGAAGACGGTCAGGTCCCGCCGCCGCAGCCAGGCCAGCAGCCAGGCGATCACCCCGTAGCCCACCACCGCCGAGACCACCAGTCCGATGGCCATCGGCACGAGCTGCGCCGCGCCCGCGCCGGCTTTCATCAGGTCGTGGGCCGACTTCCCGGCCGCGAGGACGCTGATCGGGATGGTGAGCAGGAAGCTGAAGCGGGCCGCCGAGGGGCGCATGAAGCCGAGCAGCAGGGCGGCCGTGATGGTGATCCCGGAGCGCGAGGTCCCCGGGATCAGGGCCAGCGCCTGCGCGCAGCCGACCACCACGCCGTCCATCATCGTGACCTGGTCGATCGTCCTCTCCTTGCGGCCGAAGCGGTCGGCCAGGAAGAGAAGGATGCCGTAGAAGAAGGTCGTCCCCGCGATCACCCAGGGGCTCCGGAGCTGGGTCTCGATCCAGTGCTTGCCGAGCAGCCCGGCGATGCCGGCGGGGACGGTACCGACGATGATCGCCCAGGCCACGAGCCGGGGGTTGAACTCGCCGTCCCGGGAGCGCGGCGCGCCGGTGAAGAAGCCGGTGATGAGGTCCCGGATGTCGCGGTGGAAATAGGCCAGGATGGCGAGCAGGGTGCCGGTGTTCACCGCGACGTCGAAGTCCAGCCCCTGGTCGGGCCAGTGGAGGAAGTAGGGCACCAGGATCAGGTGCCCCGAGGAGCTGACGGGGAGGAACTCGGTGAGCCCCTGGACGATACCGAGGATGATGGCCTGGAACGGAGTCAAGAAAATCCTCCTGTAAGGGAAAGGAACGAAGGTCCCGGACACGCGGCGCGATTCTACGCCCAGACGCTCCGCCGGCCTCATCCGTATAACTGGCTGGAAGACAACGGCTATACTTCCCGCCCCATGGAAACGATCCTAGTCACCGGCGGCGCCGGTTTCATTGGCTGCAACTTCGTGCGGCTCGTCCTCGCCGAGACGGACGCCCGCGTGGTGGTGCTCGACAAGCTCACCTACGCCGGCAGCCTGGAGAACCTCGGGGACGTGCTGGACGACCCCCGCCTCGAGTTCGTCGAGGGGGACATCGCCGACCGCCGGACGGTGCGCCGGCTGTACGCCGAGCGGCGGCCCACGGCGGTGGTCAACTTCGCCGCCGAGAGCCACGTCGACCGCTCGATCGACGACGCCAGCGCCTTCATCCAGACCAACGTCGTGGGCGCCTTCGAGATGCTGGAGGCGGTCCGCCATCACCTCGCGGCGGCCGGCGAGGAGGAGCGGCGGGCCTTCCGCTTCCTCCACGTCTCCACCGACGAGGTCTACGGCAGCCTGGGCCCCACCGGCGCGTTCTCCGAGACCACCCCGTACGCCCCCAACTCCCCCTACTCGGCCTCCAAGGCGGGGGCGGACCACCTGGTGCGGGCCTATCACGAGACCTACGGCCTGCCGGCCCTGCTCACCAACTGCTCCAACAACTACGGCCCCTACCAGTTCCCCGAGAAGCTGATCCCGCTGATGATCCTCAACGCCCTCGACGGCCGGCCGCTGCCGATCTACGGCGACGGCGGCAACGTCCGCGACTGGATCCACGTCGAGGACCACTGCCGCGGCGTGCTGGAGGTGCTGCGGCGCGGGCGGCCGGGCGAGCGCTACAACCTGGGCGGGCGGAGCGAGCGGACCAACCTGCAGATCGTCGACGCCATCTGCGATGCCCTGGAGGGCGAGCGGCCGGCGGCGGGCAACCCCGCGCTCGCCGGCCGGGGCATCGGCTCCTACCGGGAGCTCAAGACCTTCGTCGCCGACCGTCCCGGCCACGACCGCCGCTACGCCATCGACGATGCCAAGATCCGGAGCGAGCTCGGCTGGGAGCCGCGGCAGAGCTTCGAGGAAGGGCTGCGCGCCACCGTGCGCTGGTATCTCGGCCATCGCGCCTGGTGCGAGGCCGTACAGTCGGGCCGCTACAGCCGCGAACGGCTCGGCCTGGGAACCAAAAGGGAAAGCGAGGCAGAGGCGCGATGAAATTCCTTCCATTGGCCATCCCGGAGGTGGTGCTGGTCGAGCCGGACGTCTACCGGGACGACCGCGGCTTCTTCCTGGAGACCTACCAGAAACGGAAGTACGGAGAGGCGGGCCTCCCCGAGGAGTTCGTCCAGGACAACCACTCCTTCTCCATCCGCGGGACCCTGCGGGGAATGCACTCCCAGGTCCGCAATCCCCAAGGGAAGCTGCTCCGCGTGGTGGCGGGCGAGATCTTCGACGTGGCGGTGGACATCCGGCCGGGCTCCCCCACCTTTGGCAAGTGGGTGGGCGAGGTTCTCTCCGCAGAGAACTTCCGCCAGCTCTGGGTGCCGCCGGGCTTCGCCCACGGCTTCTGCGTGATGTCCGAATCCGCGCACGTCCTCTACAAATGCACCACGTTCTATGAGAAGGACGACGAGATCGCCCTCCTCTGGAACGACCCGGAAGTCGGCATCGCCTGGCCGACCGGGACGCCGCTGCTGAGCCCGCGGGATCTGGCGGCGCCCAAGCTGGCGGAAATCGTGCATAAGCTCACGTCACAATGAGGAAAAACACCTCGGAATCCACGACAGGCACCGGCCCTCTCCCGGCGTCCGCCGGGCTGATCGACACCACCATGAACGGGGATCTCTTCTCGGCGCGCGACCTCCAGCAAATGGCTGGGTTAGGGATAGCGCCCGAGGAGGCGGCCCGGCAGGTGGAGCTCTTCCGCAATCCGCCGCCGTATACCCGCGTGCTGCGCCCCTGCCGCCCCGGCGACGGCATCCGCTCGCTCTCTTTGGCCGATTACGACGAGCTTCTCGGCCATTTCGACGCGGCGGCCCGCCGGGGGCGGACGGCCAAATTCGTCCCCGCCTCCGGGGCGGCGACCCGGATGTTCAAGGACCTGCTGGCCTTCCTGGCCAGCCCGCCCGGCGCCGAGCCCTCCGCGCCGGTGCGCGCGTTCTTCGAGAACCTCCCCCGCTTCGCCTTCTACGAGAGCCTGGCGGCGGCCCTGGGCGCCAACGGCATCGACCTCGACGAGGCGGTGCGCAACGGCGACTGGCGGACCGTGCTCCGGTACCTGCTGGAGAAGCCCGGCCTCGGCTACGCCGACCTTCCCAAGGGGGTGCTCCCCTTCCACCGCTATCCGGAAGGGCCGCGCACGCCCTTCGAGGAGCACTTGGTGGAGGCGGCGGACATCGATCGCGACGAGGATGGCCTCTGCCTCCTCCACTTCACGGTCTCGCCCGAGCACCAGGACGAGCTCGAGCGCCTGCTCGACCGCGTGCGCCCGGCCCTGGAGGAGCGGTTCGATTGCCGCTTCGAGGTCTCCTTCTCCGCCCAGCGGCACTCGACGGACACCCTGGCGGTCGATCTCCTGAACCGGCCCTTCCGCACCGAGGACGGCGCCCTCCTCTTCCACCCCGGCGGCCACGGCGCGCTGATCGACAACCTCAACGAGCTCGGCCGCGACGGCTGGGACATCGTCCGGCTGAGGAACATCGACAACGTCGTCCCGGACGACCGCAAGCCGGTGGTCCACCTCTGGAAGCGCCTCCTGGGCGGCTGCCTGCTGGTGGTGCGGGAGGCGGCCTTCGTCCACCTCGACCGGCTGGAGGCGCTGGACGGCGCGCGGGGCGAGCAGGCCGAGACCGTGCTGCGCGAGGCGGGCGACTTCCTGGAAAAAGAGCTCTGCCGGCCGCTGCCGGAGGGGTTCGCCCAGGCCGATTCCGACGAAAGGCAGCGCTTCCTGATGGACGCCCTCGACCGCCCCATCCGCGTTTGTGGAGTGGTGCGCAACCAGGGCGAGCCGGGCGGCGGCCCCTTCTGGGTCGAGTCCCCCTCGGGCGGAATCTCACCGCAGATCGTCGAGACCTCGCAGATCGATCCCAAAAACCCCGAGCAGCAGGAGGCGCTCAAGGCCTCGACCCACTTCAACCCGGTGGACATCGTCTGCGGCCTGCGCGACCGCCTCGGCCACCGCTACGACCTCCACCATTACGTCGACCCCTCGACCGTCTTCATCGCCGAGAAGTCATACGAGGGGCGCCCCCTCAAGGCCCTGGAGCGCCCCGGCCTCTGGAACGGCGCCATGGCGGGCTGGAACACGGTCTTCGTCGAGGTGCCGGACGCCACCTTCGCGCCGGTGAAGACGGTGCTGGACCTGCTGCGGCCCGAGCACCAGACTTAAGAGTACCGAGAATACCCAAAGCTGGCGCCGGCAATTCCGGTCAGATTTGGGCGGGGAGGCACTGGAGGGCTTCGGAAAGGGCGTCAGAGCGGGGGACGCGGAGAACGGGTGATTTTTCCAGACTCTTCTATGTCGAATTAGAGCGTGAGGCCCGGCCGGGGCACTTGCAATCGCGCGGAGGTCATAGGAACATACACCCTGGTTCCATCAGATAACGCATCTCATTATAGGGGGGTGTCGAAATGAAGAAGCAGACGAAGCGGCTCACGCTCCATCGGGAGACTCTACGCCATCTCAGTTACTTTGCGGGTGTCGTAGGAGGAACAGCGGCGGAGACCAGTCTCGGCTGCAAGGTGCCAACAGGTTGTGACTGCGAAAGCCAGGATGCCGGCTGCACCCTGCCCGCGACTGCTGCCGCAGGTACCTGCGCGTGCAGCGTAACGTGCTTAACCAACTGCTGCTGAGGAAGTTGGCTTTGCCAGAGCGGGACGAT
>JAICSG010000454.1 GCA_025937035.1 Thermoanaerobaculia bacterium
CCACCGTCCCCTCGATCCGCACCTGCCGGTCGAAGGCGGGCCAGTAGAAGACCAGGGCGGCGAACGGATTCTCCGCCAGCTCCCGCCCCTTGCGGCTGTCGTAGTTGGTGTAGAAGACGAGCCCCCGCTCGTCCAGCCCCTTGAGCAGCACCACCCGCGCCGACGGCCGCCCCTCGCGGTCCGCCGTGGCCAGGGTCATCGAGGTGAATTCCTCGGGGTAGGCCTCCCGCGCCTGATCCAGCCAGAGGCGGAGCTGCTCGATGGGGTCCGCCGCGAGCTCCCCTTCGGAGAGCCCCGCCGCTCCGTACTCCCGTCGCACGCCGGAAACGTTCATCGCGGCGGAATTCTACTTCGTCTACTTCGTGAGATCCACGAGAGGAGGTTCGCGCCGGGCATCACAAAGCACGCCTGAGAGGAATCGGCGCGCGCGGCATGTCGCGAGAATCGATCAGATAACCTTTCGGAAAGGATCGGAAAAGCGGCGGAATTATTCATTGCAAGTACTTGATTTGATTTGACTTACGCCTTTCTACCGCTTTATATTGGCCATCGCGGAGAGAGATCGATGGCCGAGCCGCTGACACAGACGATACTCGAAAAACCGATCCATGGAGCGGGGGCTCTGCGCCGGCTGCGGGCGGTGTTGCCGGAAGAGGTCCGCGGCCAGATCCGCAGCGCCCGCGAGCTCGACCGGAAGCTGCGGGACTCGGCGGGCGAGGGGGCCTTCCCCACCGCCGTCCCGGTGCTGGACCGCCTTCTGGACGGCGGCCTGCCGCGCGGCCAGCTCGTGGAGCTGGTGGGCTCCCGCACCAGCGGGCGCTTCTCCACCCTCCTCTCGGCGCTCGCCGCAGCCACCAGCGTGGGCGAGGCCGCGGCCCTGGTCGATCTCGGGGACAGCCTCGATCCCGAATCGGCGGCGGCCCTGGGGATCGACCTCTCGCGGCTGCTCTGGGCGCGCCCGGCGAAGCTCAAGGAGGCCCTGGCGGCGGCCGAGATGCTGCTCGACGGCGGCTTCCCCCTGGTGGCAGTCGACCTCGGCATGCCGCCGGTGCGCGGCGGCCGGGGGATCGAGGCCGCCTGGCTGCGCCTCGCCCGGGCGGCTCGCGCGCACGACGCCGCCCTGCTGGTGGGCTCCCCCTACCGGGTGACCGGCACGGCCGCGGCGGCGGTGCTGCAAGCCGGCCGCGGACGCGCCGCCTGGCAGGGCGAGGAGGGCTCTCCCCGCCTGCTCGCCGGCTTCACCGCCCGCGTCGAGCTGGAGAAATACCGGGGCCGGCTCCCCGGACAGAGCGAGGACCTCCGGCTGGTCGTGGAGGACCTGCCGCGCCCCGCCATGCCGCCGCGCCGTCCGGCCCTGCCGGCCGCGGCGCCGGCTCCGGCGCGGGAGCACGCCCGGCCTCTCCTGCGGGTCGCCTCGGCCTAGCGGCCTCGCTTCACCATGCCGCGCATCGCCTGCCTCTACCTGCCGCTCTTCCCTCTGGCCGCCCGGCTGCGCAGCGAGCCCGAGCTGATCCGGGAGGCGCTGGCGGTCGTGGAGGGGAACGGCAACGCCGCCCGCGTGGTGGCGGCCACCCGCCTCGCCCGGTCGGCCGGCCTGCGACCCGGCCTCACCCTTCCCCAGGCGCGCGCCCTCTGCCCCAAGCTGGTGGCCCGTCCGCGCGACGCCGACTGCGAGCGGGCCGCCCAGGAGGCGCTGCTGGAGGTGGCCGAGGCCTTCTCGCCACGCGTGGAGGACGCCGGCGAAGGGATCGCCTATCTGGACGCCGACGGCATCGAGCGCCACTATCCGGGCCCCTCCCCCGAGCTGGAGATGGGGCGCGCGCTGATGAATGCCGCCGAGGCCGCGGGGCTGCCGGCGCGGGTGGGGATCGCCTCCAGCAAGCTCGCGGCGCGGGTGGCTTCCGGCCTCCCCGATCCGCCGGTGGTCGTGCCCTTGGGTGAAGAGGCGGCCTTCCTCGCTCCCCTCCCCCTCCAGCGGCTCGCCCCGGAGGTGGACGTGGCCGAGACCCTGGAGCGCTGGGGGGTGCGCTCGGTGGGGGATTTCGCGAAGCTCCCGCCGTCGCGCGTCGCCAGCCGGCTGGGCCGCCTCGGCCGCGAGCTCCACTCCACCGCCCGCGGGCTCGACCCCCGGCCGCTCATGCCCCGCGAGCCGCCGCCGGCCTTCCACGAGGGGATGAGCCTCGAATGGCCGCTGGTGGCCCTGGAGCCGTTCCTGTTCGTGGGCCGGGCGGCGCTCGACCGCCTCTGCCAGCGCCTGGAGGCGCGCGGCTTCGCCTGCCTGCGCCTGGAGATCCAGATGCGCCTGGAGCCCGACGGCTTCCAGACGCGCACGATCGACCTGCCGGCGCCCACCCGCGACGTCAAGACCCTGCTCACCCTGGTGCGCCTGGAGCTGGAGGCCCGCCCGCCGGGGGCGCCGGTGGCCGGCTTCACCTTCGTCGCCCATCCCGACCGGCCGCGCGAGGCGCAGCTCACGCTCTACGGCCCGGCGGCCCTCTCCCCCGACAAGCTGGCCGCCACCCTCGCCCGCCTCTTCGCCCTGCTCGGCTCCGACCGCGTCGGCTCCCCGCGGCCGGTGGACGGCCATCGCCCGGAGCGCTTCGCCCTCGTCGACTTCTCCCCTCCGCCACCGCCGGAGTCCCGCCGCGAGCCGCGGGCCGGCCGCGGGCTCCTTGCCGTGCGGGTGCTCCGGCCGCCGGTCGAGATCGAGGTCCTGACCTCCGGCGCGGGCGAGGGGGCCCCCGAGGCCCCGCCGGTCGAGATCCGCTCCACCTCGCGCGCCGAGGAGGAGAAACGGCCTCGTGTGGAAGGTGCGGTGAAGGTCGCCTCCGGCCCCTGGGGGCTCGAGGAGGAGTGGTGGGCCGACGATCCGGCGGGGCGGGACTACTGGGACGTGGAGATCGCCGGCCGCGGGCTTTACCGGATCTACCGGGAGCGCGCGACCGGCGCGTGGTACGCGGACGGGATCTACGACTGAGCTACGACTGCGGTCCCGGGACGAAGTGCAGCGCGCTGCAGGCGCTGTCGAGCCGGACCGCCTCGAAGCCGACGCTGAAGCGGCCGTTGGCGTCCATCTCGGTGGTCACCCACGCCTGGGCCGCGGCGGGGTCCTCCGGCGGGCTGACGTTGGCCGGCGGCACCCCCACCGTGGTGTTGAGGTTCAGGTAGAGCCAGCCGAAGTCGTAGGGCACCGGCAGGTCCTCACCGCCGACCAGGGTGCGCTGCGCCTCGGCCGGGAAGGGGATCAGGCCCTCCTGCTGCGGCTGCGGCGAGACCGGGAAGGACTGCGCCACCTGCGGATGCTCCTGCTCGTCGAAGATCACGATCCCCTCCTCGCCGAGCGGGAACCAGAGCGGCTTGTTCGAGCAGGGGAACGCGTTCTGGACGGTCTTGGAGTCGCGCCAGGCGATCACGCTCGTGCCGCCGGAGAAGGTGCCGCCGGTCAGGAAGCGGGTGGCGAAGTTGGTGGCCAGCGGCTCACGATTGTCCGCCGCCGTCCAGTTCACGTAGCGGCCGTAGAAGGTGTACTGGCCCGGGACCGTGGTCTCCGGGCTGCCCGGGGCCGGGTAGGTGTTGAAGGTGCTGGTGCCGCTGCCGGGGGACGCCTCGATATGGACCAGGGTGTTGCCGCTGGCGAAGTTCTGCGCGTTGTTGACGTAGAAGTAATCCCCCCAGAGCACGTTCTGGTTGGTGGCGTCGCCGGCGCCGCCCGCGATGAAGTAGCCGGGATCGGCCGGGAAGCGGAGAGTGCAGTTGTTGACCGTGTCGACCGTGACGTAGCCGCGGGCGATGTTGTCCCCATACCGGAGGCCGGCGCAGCCACCCAGGACGGTCGATTCCTGGCCGGTCAGCGAAGCCTGGAGGTGGGCGATGAAGTCCGCCGGCAGAGTCGGCGGCGGCAGCAGGCCGTTGCAGCTCGCGAAGTTGATGTCCTGGGAGAACAGGCCCTGCGGCGAGATCGTGTCGGTCGGGTCCTGCCCGTCCGAAGCGGTCTGCGGGAGCTGGCCCTGGGTCAGGATGTCCCGCAGGTTGATCGTCTGCACGTCGTAGCCGGTGAGATAGATGTTGAAGTCGAGCACCGGCACCGACAGGTCGGACCACACCACCACGTGCGCCAGCACCGCCGTGGCCGACGCGTTGTTGATCGAGAACAGCGTGGTCTGGCCGGTCGAGGACCCGAGGTCGACCTCGAAGTAGGGCAGCAGCAGCGTGGCGGACGGCTGCACTCCCATGTCGCAGATCGTGGCCCACGCGGCCGAGCCGGCGACGGCCAACAGGCATAGCAGGAACACACACACCACGCGCTGCTTCATTCCCGACCCTCCTTGTACGCAGGTTCGGACGAAAGAATATCGACCCTTGACTCTGAGCTTATGCTACACCACAACCCGGGAGCGGAGCCGCTCCCGGGGAGAA
>JAICSG010001130.1 GCA_025937035.1 Thermoanaerobaculia bacterium
CGGCCGCTCCGGCCAGGAACGCCGCCCAGGCCTTCCGGCGGTTGGCTCCATCCTCTTCCCCCATCCCCAACTCCTCGACGATCAGTGGCTTCGCCGCCAGGGCGCGGTTGGCGAGCGCCAGCGCATGGACCGCCGCGGGCGTGGCCTCGTTGCCGGCCTGGAGGTCCAGGTAGTCGACCCAGGAGGCGGCGGGGAGCGCGAAGTCGCCGGTCAGCCCGTGCACGCTCACCAGCCGGGACCAGGGATTGCGCTCCTGGAGGAAGGCGCCGTCGGCATTCACCTGGGGAGCTGACCACCCCTCCTGCCATTCGAGGGCCAGGGTGAAGACCGTATTGACCTCGGCCGAGAGGCGGGCCATGCCGTAACGGATCAGCCGCCGGCGGTCGGCCTCCGGTAGGGCTCCGAATCCTGAATCGTCGGCGAAGAGCCAGAGCTGGGCCACGAGGCCGGCGTCCCGCAGCCGCCGGACCCACTCCTCGTAGGAACGCCAGCGCCGGAGATCGAAATACCGCTTGTCGTTGGCGGCGGCCGTCCCCAGCCAGGGGGTGGTGGGCCAGGTGCCGCCGTAATCGCCGCGGTTGGCGAGGTAGATGTCGATCTTGTTGAGCCCCAGGGAGACGTGGCGGTCGAGCATCGCCTGGCGGTCGGCGTCGCTGAGCTGCTCCGAGAGCAGGGTATGGGAAAACTGGATCGGCTTCGGCGCCGCCACGTCGAGGAACTTGCCGAGGAGGAAGACCGGCCCCCCGTCCAGCCTTTGGAAGGCGCGCGGCGCGCTCGGGCTCGCCACGACCGGCCCCTGGCGGAAGGGGCCCGTCAGCTCCCCCTCCACCCGGAAGGTCCCCGAAAGGCCGTCCAGCCCCGGCACGCCGCTCGACGTGGTCCAGCTCCAGACGCCCGCCTCCCCGGCGGCGACGCGGACCTTGAAGATCCGCCCCGACTGCCCGCCCTCGCCATCGCCGTCGAAGAAGCCGGGGACCTCATACCGCTTCCCTGACGGCGAGACGACCCGCGCCGTCACCTCCAGATCGAACGGGTCTGGATCTCCCGCGGCGCCGTCATATGAGGAGGCCGCGGCGAGCACGATCTCGGCCGTGCCGTAACGCGGCACGGTTTGCCCAAGGACCAGGCTGGGGCAAATCAGGAATCCCAGAACGAGCGCGATTTTCATTCGCCTCTAGAGATACCCCTCCTGGCGGTACCAGTCCGCGGTGCGGCGGAGCCCCTCGTCGATCCCCACCTTGGGCTCGTATCCCAGCTCCCGCTTCGCTTTGTCGATCCTGAAGGCCCGGTTCTGCCGGTACCACTCGACCCGGCGGGGGAAGATCGGCGGCGTGATGCCGAACGGCCGGCACGCCTTCTCCACCACGTGGCTGGCGGCGACCACCGGCCAGACCGGGTAGTGCGGGACCTTCACCTCCACGCCCAGCGCCCGCCCCACCCGCTTCACCAGATCCTCGATCTCCAGGTACTGGTCGTCGGCGATCAGATAGGCCTCGCCATTCCCCACGCCGTCCTCCATGGCCAGCACGAAGGCGTCGACCAGGTTGTCGATGTAGAGCGGGTGATAGTAGGTCCGGCCGTCGCCGAACATGGGGAAGGTGCCGCGGGCCACCCGGCGGAAGATCATCAGGAAGCGCTCGGGATCGCCGGGGCCGTAGATGGCCGCCGGACGCAGGATCACCGAGGGGAGACCCTTTCGATTGAATTCGCGCACCAGCGGCTCGGCCTCGTACTTGCTGCGCTGGTAGTAGTCGGCGGGCTGGATCGGCGCGTCCTCGCCACCGGGCGGATGATCGA
>JAICSG010001159.1 GCA_025937035.1 Thermoanaerobaculia bacterium
CGTGACCACGCAGGGCGTGGTGGTGGCCAGCGGCAAGGACAAGCGGGTGATCTCCAGCGCCGATCTCGCGGACATCGACTCGACGAGCGGCGAGCCGCGGATCACCGGCTACAAGGGGGAGCAGCTCTTCACCAGCGCCATCCTCCAGCTCTCGGAGGGGCGGAAGCCGAAGATCCTCTTCACCACCGGCCATGGAGAGCGCTCTCTGGACGACCAGGGGAACGGCGGGCTGGCCTTGGCCCAGCAGGTGCTCGGGCGGGACAATTTCGATCTCTCGGAATGGGCCTCCCTGGGCCAGAAGGCGGTGCCGGCGGGGACCGACCTGCTGGTGATCGCGGGCCCCTCGGGGAGCTTCGTGCAGCCGGAGCTCGACGCCTTCTCGGCCTATCTCAACAACGGCGGGCGGATGCTGGTGCTGCTCGATCCCACCCTGGCGCCCGGCGGCGGCGGTCTGGTCAAGACCAATCTCGAGGGGTGGCTCGCACGCTACGGGATCAAGGCGGGGCAGGACATCGTGGTCGATCCCACGGCCATCCTGCCGTTCTTCGGTCCCGAGACGATCTTCATCAAGAGCTATGGCGAGCATCCGATCACCAAGGCCTTCGCGGGCGCCGGGGTGCCGGTGCTGACCAGCCTCGACCGCTCGATGACGGCGGGGAACGCGCCGGGGATCAAGGTCACCGAGCTGATGCGCACCTCGCCGCAGGGGTGGGGTGAGACCGACCTCGCCCATCTCGACCGGGCGGGGAAGGACGCGGCGGACGTGGCCGGTCCGGTCGGGGTCGGGGTGGTGGCGGAGAGCTCGGCGACGGCGCCCGGCAAGAAGCCGATGCGGCTGGCGGCGATCGGCGATTCGGACTTCGCGGGCAACCAGCTCCTCCAGGCCAACCAGGCCAACGCCCTGCTACTGGCGAACACCCTCAACTGGCTGGTGGAGCGGGAGGCGCTGCTGGGCATCCCGCCCAAGAAGACCGAGCAGGTGCGGCTGACGCTGACCGGCGACGAGATCCGCAAGGTCTACTTCGTGGCGGCCCTGCTGCCGATCCTGGCGGTGGCGCTGGGCGGGTATGTCTTCTCCCGCCGCAGGAGGTAGGGGATGAAGCCGCGCACGCTGCTGATCCTGCTCGTGCTGGTCCTGGGGCTCGGAGCCTTCATCTGGTTTTACGAGCGGAAGCTGCCGTCGAGCGAGGAGCGGGAGACGCTGGGCAAGAAGGTCTTCGCGCTGGAGAAGGGGGACGTGACGGCGGTGGCGATCGACGCTCCCAAGGGATCGGTCCGCCTGGAGCGGGCGCCCTCTCCGAAGCCCGCCAAGAAAGGGAAGGAGGAGACGGCCGAGCCGGCGGCCGACTGGCGGCTCGTCAAGCCGCTCTCTGCCCGCGCCGACGCCTTCGCCATGGACCGCCTGCTAGACGCCGTCACCTCGCTCGCGAAGACCAACACGCTCGACGAGGTCGATCCCAAGGCCGTGGGGCTCGACAAGCCCCGGGCCACCGTGCGCCTGACCACCAAGGATGGCGAGAAGGTGCTGCGGATCGGCGCCGAGGTGCCGCCGGGCGGCTCGACCATCGCCGCCGTGGACGGGCGGAAAGGGGCCTACGTGGTCTCCGACGCCGTGCTCTCCGAGGTGGACAAGGCGCCGGGAGAGTGGCGGGACCACCAAGTCCTCCGGGGGAACCGGGACGCGGTGCTGCGGATCACGCTGGCCGGCGGGCCCGGGGGACCGGTGGTGCTGGCCC
>JAICSG010000008.1 GCA_025937035.1 Thermoanaerobaculia bacterium
CGGTGGTAGCGCTTGGGCGTGCTCATTGCAGCGAAATTTTCTCGGAAGCGCGCGGACGCGATACGATACCCCGGGGCGCCTCCCAGGCGCGCCGATCCCGATCAGAATTCAAACGGAGGGAAACCACCTCTATGGCCATCATGGAACGCACGAGCAGCGGCATCGACAAGATCGTCGAGATCCTCGGCAAGGACGCCGACAACCTCCTCTCCTTCACTTGCAGGGGGATCCCGAAGGAGCAGATCACCCTCCCCGGCCCCGACCACGTGGAGCGGGTCTGGTCCCTCTCCGACCGCAAGCCGCCGGTGCTGGTCAACCTCCAGCGCCTCTACGGCACGGGGCGGCTGGCCAACACCGGCTACCTCTCCATCCTGCCGGTCGACCAGGGGGTGGAGCACTCGGCCGCGGCCTCGTTCGCCCCCAATCCGGCCTACTTCGATCCCGAGAACATCGTCCGCCTGGCCATCGAGGCCGGGTGCAACGCGGTGGCCTCGACGGTGGGGGTGCTCGGCATCCTCTCCCGCAAGTACGCGCACAAGATCCCGTTCATCGCCAAGATCAACCACAACGAGCTGCTGACCTATCCCAACAAGTTCCAGCAGATCCTCTTCGGCAGCGTCGAGGAGGCCTGGAACATGGGCGCGGCGGCGGTCGGGGCCACGGTCTACTTCGGCAGCGACGACGCCGACCGCGAGATCGTGGAGATCGCCGAGGCCTTCCAGCAGGCCCACGAGCTGGGGCTGGCGACGGTGCTCTGGGCCTACACCCGCAACAACGCCTTCAAGAAGGACGGGGTGGACTATCACACCGCCGCCGACCTCACCGGCCAGGCGAACCACCTCGCGGTCACCATGCAGGCGGACATCGTCAAGCAGAAGCAGGCGACGGTGAACGGCGGCTATACCGCCCTCAACTTCGGCAAGACCAGCCCCAAGGTCTACGGCGAGCTGGTGACCGACCATCCGATCGACTGGAACCGCTGGCAGGTGGTGAACTGCTACAGCGGCAAGGTGAGCCTGATCAACTCCGGCGGCGAGTCCAAGGGGGCGGACGACTTCGCCCAGGCCGTGCGCACGGCGGTGATCAACAAGCGGGCCGGCGGCTCGGGGCTGATCTCCGGCCGCAAGGCCTTCCAGCGGCCGATGAAAGAGGGGGTCGAGCTGTTCCACGGGATTCAGGACGTGTTTTTGTGCCCCGAGGTGACGGTGGCGTAAAGGCGGGAAGACACGGACGAACACGGACTGACAGGGACAACCACGGACAGACACGGTCAGACGAGGGCTTAGACGCCTTCCCGTCCTTGTCGGTCTGTGTCAGTCCGTGTTCGTCCTTCACCCCTCCACCAGCCTCCGGATCTCCTCCAGCCGCCTCTCGGCGTCCTCCTCGCCGAGCTCGACCAGCCTCTGCAGGTAGTCCGGCTGGAACATCAGCATGCTGAGGAAGTCCGAGGTCTGGGTGTCGCGTGTGCCCAGGCTGCGGACGAGATAGCGGAAGCCGGAGGGGAGGTGGGGCTCGAAGGAGGCGGCGAGCTCGCCGAGGTCCCGCGAGGGGCGCAGGACCCGGATCGCCACTTGGCGCAGACCGCCGCGCTCCTCGGGCGAGAGCTTGGCGAGGAGCTCGTTGATGCTCTTCAGACGCCGCACATCCTCGTCCAGCACGTCGAGGAAGATCGAATCCATCAGGTGGCCGAGGATCTGCGCCGGTGGCGGATAGCCGGTGCTCTTGAGGCGGTCCGCCTCCTCGAAGCTGGGATGGTAGTGAGGGGAGACGGCGAGGATGCGCGTCGCCCCCAGGCGGATCGCCGGCACCAGCGGGGTCGAGAGGCGCACGCCGCCGTCGCCGTACCAGGCGTCCCCCAGGCGGACCGCCGGGAAGAAGAGGGGGAGGGCGGCGGAGGCCATCACGTGATCGACCGCGATGCGGGCGTGGAAGCTGCGGTGGCGCGGCTGGCTCCAGGGCACCGTGCCGCGCCCCTGCACCCAGGTCACCGTCTGGCCGGTGGAGTAGTTGAGGGCGGTCAGCGCCAGGGCCTTGAGGCGTTTCCGCTCGAGGTTGCGCTCGATGCCGATGATCTCGCCGTCCACGGTCGTGGAGGAGCCCGCGATCGTGTCGTAGAGCGGGGCGCTGTCCACGAGGCCGCGCACGGCCGGTGCCACGGGGGAGCCGCCCGAGGCGAGGCGGGTGGCCCAGCGGGTGAAGTGGCGCGCCAGCGAGGGGGTGTCCACCCGGAAGATGTTCTCCACCTGGAGGCCGCACCAGATCCCGCAGAGATCGGCCATGGCCTCGCCGAGCGGGCCGGGGTGGGCGGCGATGAAGCTGGCGTTGATCGCCCCGGCCGAGACGCCGGTGACGATGTCGAAGCGCAGGTCCGGGAGGCTCCGCGAGAGCTGGCGGATCACCCCGGCCTGATAGGCCCCCCGGGCGCCGCCGCCGGAGAGGACCAGGGCGAGGTCGCCGCCGGCCGGGCCGTCGCTGGCGGGGGGAGAGGGGCTCATGGCATGATCGCTGCCGCGCGGGTCGGACACCGCTTCACTCTATGGGAGACAAGGCGAAATGAAAACCGTTCTGACGGTGCTGGTGGTGCTCGCGATCGTCGCTCTCGGGGGCATCGCCTTCATGTACTCGGGGGCCTACGACGTCTCGGCCAGCGTGCCGGACAAGGGGCTGATCCACTGGGTCCTGGTGACCACACAGCGGCATTCGGTGCATCGCGGGGTGGAATCGCTCAAGGGCAAGGTCCAGGTGCCCAACCTGGAGGACCCGAAGCGGATCCAGACCGGGCTCGTGCACTACCACGAGATGTGCACCACCTGCCACGGCGCGCCGGGGGTCAACATCTCGGAGATCGGCCAGGGCCTGAACCCCGATCCCCCCGAGCTCTCCGACGTCGGGCGGGACGAGCCGGAGGAGACCTTCTGGGTGGTCAAGAACGGCATCAAGATGACCGGCATGCCCTCGTTCGGGGTCACCCACACCGACGACGAGATCTGGGACATCGTCGCCTTCGTCCGCAAGATGGGGAAGCTCACGCCGCAGCAGTACCAGGCGATGGTGCACCAAGCGGGGCTCGGCGCGCCGGGCCAGGAAAACGAGGGGCAGGAGCACGGGGAAGGGCAGCCGGCGCGGCCGCCCCAGCCCGAGCAGCACCCCTTGGCACCGGGAGCGCCCCCTTCCCACTGACGCGATGAGGATCGGATTTCCCCCTCTCCGGCCGCTGGGAGAGGGGGGGAGGTCTTACTTCGCCGCCTGCTGATCCGGCGTCTGGGTGCCGGTGATCTTCAGCGAATTGAGCATGCTCTGGAAGGCCGCCTCGTTGGCCGCGAACTTGTCGTCGGCGGTGGTCATCAGGAGGATCACCACGTCCTTGTCGCGCGGCACGGCCACCCAGTGCTGGTCGGTGATGACGGTTCCCTTGCCGTCGATGCCGGCGCCGGTCCCCTTCCCACTCACCACCAGCGAGAAGCCGGTCATGCCGCCGACGTTGATGATCTCCTTCTTCCGGACCTCGGCGCCCAGGCTCTTCTGCAGCCCTTCCGCGCTCTGCTCCAGCAGGGTCCGCGGGTTGTACGGCTTGCCCGAATTCTGGACGAAGACGGCGATCGACGAGGCGTTGTCCGGCGACCAGACGCAGCAGATGGTGCCCGGCACGGCGAACTTCGTGGGATCACCCTGGGCCCACCCCTGCGGCGGCGCGAACGAGAGGCCGATCTGCTCCGGGGCGACGCCCCCCTTCGGCGCGGTGGCCTGGCCGGGAGCCGTGGCCTGACCCTGGGCCTGTCCCTGATCCTGGGGGGCCATCCCCGGCTGGGCGCTCTGCCCCTGGGGCGCCGCCATTCCCGGCTGGCCCTGGCCCTGAGCGGTCCCCTGCCCCTGACCCTGCGCGGCCATCCCCTGGTCCTGGGTGGCCGGCTGCTGTCCCTGGGGAGCCTGCGGGTCCTGATCGGCGGGGGTGTCGCTCTTGATGATCACCTCCCCCTTGGAGGCGGGCTTCTTCGGCTGGGGTCGGGGATGAACCGGCGCCTGCGCCCACCCCGGGAGGAGCGGCGCCGTCATCAAGGCGGTTGCGACAACGAGGACTCGTGTATTGCGCGGGCTCATGGTCTCGGCTCTCCTTTGTGACGGTCGACGCTCAAGCGTTCGATCCGTGCCAGAGTTGATAAATTTTCAAGGGATCTCCGCCTGGAGCCCGAGGGTCCAAGCCAGGATCGCCTTCTCAACGATGCACCTCTCGTGCCTGGACGAATCTCCCGGGAACGTCGAGCAGGGCGGGATGGACATGGAGCCGGAACCGGGAGCGCACATCTTAATCCGGAGCGCTCCGTCCGCAAAGAGCCTCGATCACTTTCCCAAACGAGAAAGGACACGCCGTCCTCCCCGGAGGCCGCCCTATCCGAGGAAGGTCTTGACGAAAGCTTGTGAGAACGGGGCCTTCTCGACAGGGCCGCTGGCCAGGAGGATCAGCGTCACCCCCTTCTCCGGAGCCTTGAGGTAGAGCAGGGAGCCGTCCTTCTCGCAGATGGACGACCACTGGAGCCGGGCGTCTCCGGAGCCCTCGGCGTGCCAGGCGAGGTAAGGGCGGCTCTCGGCGATGCCGCCCCGGCCGGTCATGACGTCGAGGTGCGCGAGATCGCGGACGGTCCAGGTCTGGCCGGCGCGCCGGCTCATCGCGGGGATGGAGTACGCGGTATCGGGCGTGGCCGTGCCGAGCCCCTTGAGATAGACCACCTCCTGCCCTTTGACCACCGCCACCGACAGGGCCGGAACCTGGTGCTCCCGGCGCAGCGACTCGAGCCGGGTCTCGAGAGCCTGCAGCTTCCCCTGGAGCTCGGGATCGACGTGGATTTTCATGGGGCCCGCCTTCATGGAATCGGATTGTGGCGCGGAACGGCGCGCCTGGAAAGCGTAAGCCGCGAGGACCGCGACCAGAGCCAGGGTTACGAGGACGAGGAGGATCATCATGCGAGGTTTTCTCATGACCCTATAGACACCGGACCCTACTCTATAGAAACTGAAGCGGCGAGTCATTCCTGGAAAGGGCTGCCGATGACGATCCCCGCCGCGCTTCGCCACGGCCTCCGCAGGCTCTGGAGATACCCCGTCCATTCGGCCCTGGCCGTCCTGACGCTGGGGCTGGGGATCGGCCTGACCACGGCGATGTACGCGATCGTGGAGGGCACCTTCCTGCGGGGGCTGCCTTTCGCGGACGCGGACCGTCTCTTCCTCTGCCAGCGCGTGGGCTCCGACGGGCGGACCCCCGTGCCGTTCCGGGTCCGCGATTTTCTGGCCCTGCGGGAGGGGCAGACCTCGTTCGACGTCCTCACGGCGTGGGTGGGCTACCGGCTGAACCTGAGCGGCCTTGGCGCGGCGGCCGAGCCGCTCAACGCCGGATACGCGACGGCCGATCTCTTCCGCCTCACCGGGGTCCAGCCGGCCCTGGGCCGGGCGATCCGGCCGGAGGACGAGCGTCCCGGCTCGCCGCGGGTCGTCCTCCTGAGCGACGACCTCTGGCACCAGCGCTTCGGCGGCGATCCGGGGGTGATCGGCAAGAGCGTCCGCGTCTCCGGCGCCCCCGCGACCCTCATCGGCGTCATGCCGCCCCGCTTCCGGTTCCCCCTCAACCAGTATTTCTGGATCCCCCTGCGGCTGGACGAGGCCGAGCGGGACCAGGACTCGCTGCAGGTGATCGGCCGCCTGAGGCCCGGAGTCGCGCCGGAGCGGGCCGCGGCGGAGATGCGGACGATCGGAGACCGCCTTGCCGCCCACGACCGGCGGGCGGAGGGCTCCCGGGTCCTCCTCTCCCCATTCCTGGAGGGGTACGTCGACCAGGAGCTGCGCTCGCGCCACTGGCTGATGCTGGGAGCGGTCTTCGGCGTCCTGTTGATCGCCTGCGTCAACGTCGCCCACCTGCTGCTGGTCCGCGCGGTCGAGCGCACCCCGGAGATCGCCGTTCGCGCCGCCCTGGGAGCCGGACGGCGGAGCGTCGCCTGGGAGCTCCTGGTGGATTCGCTGGTGCTCGCCGCCGTGGGCGGGATCGCGGGGTTGGGGGTCGCCCGCGGAGCCCTCGCCCTCTACCGCCACCTCCTGGGCGACGAGATCCCCTCGTTCTGGGTGGACGTGCGGCTGGACGCCCGGGTCTTCCTCTTCGCCTTCGGGCTCTCCCTGCTGGCGGGAGTGCTCGCGGGGCTCTTCCCGGCCTTCCTGGCCGCCCGCAGCGATCCCGGGGAGATCCTGAAGGACAGCTCCCGCGGCGCCACCGGCCTGCGGCTGGGGCGGCTCGGCCGCGCCCTGGCCGTGGCCGAGATCGCGCTCTCCTGCGGCCTGCTGATCCCCACCGGGCTGACCGTCCAGAGCATGGTGAAGCTCGCGCGCCTCGATCTGGGCTTCCCGGCGGACGAGGTGCTCACCGCGAGCATCTCGATCTACGGCACGGGGCACGACGACGAGGCCTCCCTGCGCCGCTACTACGGAGAGCTCGCGAGGCGTCTCGCCGCTCTTCCGGGCGCTCGCGCGGTGGCCTTCGCGAATTCCCTCCCGGTCGGCGGCCGGAGCTACCGGGGCGATTTCGCGGCGGCGGGAAGCCGCCTGCCGCCGGTCGCCGCGCGGCGCGCGTTCGTTTCTCCGCAGTATTTTGGAATCTTCGGCCTGCGTCCCCGGGAAGGGCGGATCTTCGCGGCGGGGGACGGGCCGGGCTCGCCGCCGGTCGCGGTGGTCAGCCGGAGCTTCGCGGAGCATGCCTTCCCGGGCGAGAGCGCCGTCGGACGCCAGATCCGCGAGCCGGCCAAAGCCAAGGCTCCCTGGGTGACCGTCGTCGGCGTCGTCCCGGACCTCTCGGTGGGAGGCCTCGGCGGCGAATCGCCGGAGGAGGTCTACCTCTCCTGGGACCGGATTCCACTCTCGGGCGGATGCCTGGTGGTGCGGACGGCGGTCTCTCCCACGGCCCTGGCGGCCGCCATCCGGCGGGAAGCGGTCGCGGTCGATCCCGAGGTGCCGGTGTGGGCCTTCGAGACGATGCGGGAGCGCATCGGGGACGCGGGCGAGCCCTTCACCCGCGCGGGCACCCTCTTCGGGCTGTTCGGAGCGGTCGGCCTCTTCCTCGCCGCTCTCGGGCTCTACGGGGTGATGTCGTTCGCGGTGGCGCGGCGGACGCGGGAGATGGGCGTCCGTCTGGCGCTGGGGGCTCAGGGATCGGACGTGCGGCGGCTCGTGCTGCGGGCGGGGCTGATCCAGATCGCCCTGGGAATCGTTCTGGGGATCGGCCTCGCGGCGGCCCTCTCCCGGCTGCTGGCCGCGTCGCTCTATCAGGTGAAGCCCTGGGACCCGCTGGCCTTCGTCCTGGCCCCCGCCGTGCTGGCCGCGGCCGGCCTGCTCGCCTGCCTGCCGCCGGCCCGCCGGGCGGCGCGGGTGGACCCGATGGAGTCCCTGCGGAACGAGTAGGATTGATCTCCTGGTTTATTCGAGCCGCCCCAGCTTCCGCAGCCGGTCGAGGTGGGCCAGGATCTGCCGCTGGGCGATCGGCCAAGCCTGCTGGGGGACGTCGTCATAGACCGTGGGGAGCATCTCGGAAGGCTGGCGCCTGCCCGCGCTCCAGGCTTCCAGGATGCGCCCCTCGCGCCAGAGCCGGTGGTCGATGTACTCGCGGAGCTTCTCGACGCCGTTCTTGATCGCCGGGCCGTGGCCGGGGAACAGGGTGCCCGGCCGCAGGGCCGCCAGCTTCTCCAGCGAGCCGAGATAGTCGTCCATATCCCCCTCGGGGGGATCGACCACGATCATGCTCACCCCCGAGACCATGTCGCCGCAGAGGAGCGAGCGCTGATTCTCCTCCAGGAAGCAGAGATGACCGCGGGCGTGCCCAGGGGTGTGAAGGATGAGGACGGGGAAGTCATCTCCCAGATGCACCCGTTCGCCGTCCCGGAGCTCGCCGTCGATCCTGATCCCCCGTCCGGACAGCCGCTCGGCGGTGAGGGGGTGGGCGAGGACCGGCACGCCGAGGGAGGCGCGCAGGCGCTCGACGCCGCCGACGTGGTCCGGATGGTGGTGGGTGAGCCAGATGGCGGTCACCCTGCGGCCGAGCCGCTCGCGGGCGGCGGCCAGGGCGGCTTCGAGGCGGTCGAGCTCCCGGGGGTCCGAGGGGCCGGGGTCCACCAGCACGGCGTCGCGCATCCCTAAGAGATAGGCGTTGGTGGTGACGGCCGGCGGCAGGGTGTGGGTGAGGAGCGGGAACATCACCACCCCGGGGCGCATCTCGACCCGGCGGATGGGGCCGAGGTTGGTCTCGGCGGGGTCGCGCAGGCGGTCGAGGCCGCGGAGGGGGCCGTCCTGGCTCAGCACCTCCAGGATGTGGAGGATGGGCGGCGCGGCCAGCACGTCCCCCCGGCGCCAAGCCTCCAGGGCCTCCGCGGGTCGAATCCAGGAGCCGTATTCGAGCTCCCCCTCGTGGACGGCGGGCTCGGAGGGGGCGTCCGGCGGCCATTCCAGAAGGAAGAAGCGGTTGTCGAAGCGGATGGGCGCGAACGGGGGCGTCACCCAGCGGCCGGCATAGACCAGGGGGGAGGCGTTCAGCTTCACGCCGAGTGTTTGAAGGATGTCCTGAAGCTTGCGCTCGCCGGCCAGCAGGGCCCGCCGGGGCTCGGCGGTGTCCTCGGGATCGACGCCGGGGGAGGAGAGGAGGATGCCCGTCTCCTCGAACAGCTCCCGCAGGGCGCAGGCGGCGAGACCCGGCAGCAGATCGGGGCTCGGCTCGTCGAGGTCGCGAAGCGACTCGGGAAGACCCGCGGCCGGGGGGGCGTCCGACGCGAGCTGAGGCGCCCCGGAGACCGGCAGCCCGGCGTCCGACTTCGACAGGCCGCCGCCGGGGAAGGCGTGCCACCCGCCCATGAAGGCGAGCGCCTCCGCCCGCTTCACCCAATAGACCTCGACGTCGTCCGGGCCACCCCCCTCGACGCGCCGCCAGAGCACCACCGCCGCCGAGACCCGCGGCGGCGGCAGGGCGTCCGTGCCTCCCAGGGGTGTTCCCACGACCTTTTCGTAGACGTTGCCGGAAGGATCGCTCGCCATGCGGCGGCTTATATCACGGCGGGTGGAGGAGGTCAGGCGATCAGGCCTTCGGCGCGGGCGAGCTCGACCGCGGCCTTCACAGATTGGCGAAAGATATAGGGGTGAAAGGGGTGTTGGACTCTCTGCTCCTGCTCCAAGCCTGCGACGATCCCGCTGAGCTTGCGTACCAGCGAACGCAAGGTTGGGACGGTGGGCTGCGGGCGTTCCGTGGCGCCGAAACAGTCCAGCAGGAGTCGCAGGATTCCATCCTGAGTGCCCTGGTGAATGTGCGGATCATGACCGTTGAGGTCGCTCAAGCTGGCCTGAAGACGGTAGGGATGCTGCTCAAGAACGAAAAAGCTGTGCTTCTGGCGCCGGGAGATAGAGTAGGCGAGCCCGAGCTCAAAAGGCATGTTGAAGCGAGGGACCCTCAACGCTCCCGACATCGAGGTCCTGCTCAGATCATGGATAGAGGCGCTGCACCTCTCGATCAGACCGTAGATCCGGTCCAAGCGGTTCTGTCCGCCACTGGGTATCTCCAGCACGCAATGAGGCTCACAGCCCAACGCAGCCAAACCAGCGAGCAACGCCAGGAAAAGTGGCCGGTATCTTCTGTCGAAGGGTACGTTCAGGAAGACCGTATACCCTGGGGAGAAGGGAAGGGGGAGCACGGAGGGAGTCTGTCAATCCTTCCTGGTATTCTTGGGCCTTGCCTTGGTGCTTCCTTTCAAAGGGCTCTCTTCCTTGAGGTAGCCGAGCCGCAACATGACCTTTCTCACGAGGGCGGCGTCCCTTTTGGTTACTCCTACCCCCTTTGAGATCTGCTCGGCAGTGGCGGGTACAAAGATGTGCTTCTTCGTCCGCGGTTTCCGCAGCCTGACCTGCTTTCTCGCGGTATCGGGAGAGACGACATCCGCCATGGGATCATCGTAGCACAGCATCTGAGGGGAGACCGCTGCGGCGCGCCTGGACACGATTTAGCCCTCCAAGTCTGGACCTTAGAGTACCATCCTTGTAACGTCATGGCAAGACAGGCTTGAAGGCCTCCATTCCCATCCGGAGTCCCCGAAATATCCCCCCCGGGGCTCCCGCGTTGGATAGAATGGCAACGCACCGTCACCCGGCTGTCACGGAGGACGGCGCCGCCAATCCGGAAAGGAGAGCTCCTCGATGAAGCCGCCCGAGACCATCCGGCTGACCCCCGGCAAGCGGGTCCTGTTCCTGACCAAGGATCCGGACCTGGTTCGCCGTCAGTTGCGGGGCGAGCTGGACCTGCGGATGGAGGATCTGCGGGTCGAAGACCTGCTCGACGACATCAACACCGACGCCATGACCCCGGCCTGGGTCTGCTTCAGCCACCGGCCGGAGGACATCGCCCGCGACGCCTACGCCGGCCTGATCGTGGATGGCAAGCGCCTGTTCGAGCGCGACGCCCTGATCAACGGCAACTTCGAGGTCATCGTCTCCGGGTACCGCAAGGGGGTGGGGAGCTCCCGCGAGACCGCCGTGCAGGCCGAGAAGTGGTCCGGCATCCGGATCGCCGTCGCCGCCTCCTTCGCCCCCATCCACGCCCGCAACAACATCAGCCAGGGCGTGCTGATGGCGGACCACGAGATCCTGGCGCGCCTCCAGGCGGGGGAGGGGATCCCGCTGGAGGAATTCTGCCAGGGGTGGGACCCCATCACCCAGATCGTCATCCGCGAGGGGGGGCTCTTCCCCTTCTCCAAGGCCCTGGCGGCCGGCGAGGTCGAGCTGCCCGAGCCGGACACCGGCCCGCGTCCCATGACCATGGCCGAGAAGATTCTCGCCCGCCATCTGCTGGGCTCCGAGGAAGGACCCCGCTACGTCAAGCCCGGCGACGCGGTGGTGGTCTCGGTCGACGGCGGCTACTCCCACGAGTTCACCACAGCTCAGGTTCATCATTTCCTGGAGCAGGAATACGGCAAGGATTACGTCATCAAGAACCCTGGAAAATTCGCGGTCTTCGAGGACCACCTGATCTACGCCGACGAGGTGCCGAAGATGCGCGTCTTCATCGACAAGATCGAGACCCTGCGCGAGCTCCAGCGGGAGCTCCAGCGCCACACCGGCGTGCGCGACTACTCGGCCAAGGACCGGATCTCCCCCGGCATCTGCCACGAGGTGGCCCGCGAGCAATTCATCGATCCGGGCGATTTCATCCAGGCGACAGACAGCCACACCTGCATGGGCGGGGTCAACAACGCGCTCGCCTGGGGGGTGGGGGCGACCGAGTATGCCGACCTGATCCACCAGGGATTCACCCAGGTGGAGGTCCCCGAGTCGATCCGCTTCGAGCTGACCGGCAAGCTCCAGCCGGGGGTCACGGCCAAGGACCTCATGCTCTACATCCTCCTCAACTATGCCAGGCCGCAGGCGACGCTCGACCGGGTGATGGAATTCACCGGCCCCGGGGTCGCCACGCTTTCGATGGACGAGCGGGCCACGCTGACCAACATGGCGACCGAGTGCGCCGGGAAGACGGCGATCGTGGTCGCCGACGATGAGACCTGGCGCTGGCTGGCCGAGTGGCGGCCGGGGATTGACGTCGAGCGGCTGAAGGCGCGTGCCGTCTCCCCCGACCCGGGCGCCGAGTACGCCGGCGGCATCCACACGATCGACCTCTCGGCGCTGCGGCCCATGGTGGCCCATCCGGGGGATCCGGACCGCGGCATCCCGTCCGATCCCACCAATGGCGCCTGGATCGATGAGATTGGCGACGTGCCGATCGACATCGCCTACGGCGGGAGCTGCACGGCGGGGAAGATCGACGACCTCATCTTCTATCACCAGGTGGTCAAGGAGGCGGTGGACGCCGGCCTCAGGATCGCCCCCGGCGTACGGTTCATGATCCAGTGCGGCTCGCAGGCGGTGGAGAAGTTCGTGCGCGAGAACGGTCTCGCCGACACCTTCGAGCGGGCGGGCGTGCAGCTCATCCATCCCGGCTGCGGCGCCTGCATCGGCTGCGGCCCGGGGGTCTCGGAGACGGCGGACGAGGTCACCGTCTCGGCGATCAACCGCAACTACAAGGGGCGGAGCGGCCCGGGCAAGCTCTGGCTCGCCTCGCCGCTGACCGTGGCCGCCTCCGCCTTCACCGGCCGCATCACCGCCTACAAACCGGGGATGTTCGCCCGCATGGCGAGCGAGCGGCCGGTGCTGGTGTAGAACAAAAAAGAACACGGACGGACACGGACGAGCACGGACTGGCACGGACGGACACGAGCCTTCACGGACCGGGGGCTCCGGTCCGTGCTGGTCCTTGATCGTCCGTGTCCGTCCGTGTTCTTCCCTAGAACCGCCACCGGGCCGTGATCCCGAACACCTGATCGCGGCCGCTGTAGGTGCCGGTCCGGCCCGGGTTCTGCGGCTCCTGGCGGCTGGCGTTGCGGCTGTCGAAGTCGTGGTAGGAGTAGGCCATGTCGAACGACACCCAGGCGAAGTTGTAGGTGAACCCCGCGGCGTAGACCATGAAGTCGCCATAGGGGAAGCCGGGCTCGATCGTGCGGTCCGGCACCGGCGACTGCTCCAGGGCGACTCCCCCGAAGAGGAGGAAGTTGTCGGTGATGTTCCCCTCCAGGCCGAGCCGCAGGCCGGTGGTGTCCTTCCAGTCGCGCGGGATGGTCTCCGTGCGGGAGAAGGGGTTGAACGGGTTCGGCGTATAGGTGATGTCGGTCGCCGCCAGGCTCGACCAGCTCTGGAAGCTGGCGTCGAGCTCGAGCCGCAGCTCGGGATAGGGGGCGTACCAGATGCCGGCCCGCACCTCGCGGGGGATCTCGAAGGACTCGCGGACGCGGCCGCTCGTGAAGGTGCTCTGGAGGGCGGCGTTGAGCCCCGGGACGCCCACGGGGACGTCGCGCGGCTTGTAGGTCACGTCGCCGTTCCCCTTCAGGCTCTCGGCGCTGCGGAAGACCCCTCCCCACCCCCAGGACGGCGCGGCGTAGTGGACCGAGACGTCCCAGGCCGTGGCGTTGACGTCCGCGGCGGCGTTCCGCTCGATCTCGACCGGCACCGTCGGCGGAGCCGGGACCCCGGCGGGCTGGACGTTCGCGACGGTGTTGACGTCGCGGTCGATGTTGCCGAAGGCGTAGCGGAAGCCGGCGGCCACGCTCCACCCCTCGCCCAGGTCGTACGCCACCACGGGGTGGAGCTCGTAGACCCTCACCTCGGTACGGCGGGTGATGAAGCGGCCGGGAAAGAGCCGGGGCTCCCAGTTGAGGCTGTCATTGAACGGCGAGTCGTAGCCGAGGCCGAACGCGAGGGGGCCGCTCCTCGGCCGCCAGGTGACGTAGAGGGCGGGGGGGAACTGGATGATATGGCGGGCCTGGAAGCTCCCGGTCGCGCTGGTGTAGCGGATTGTCGGGTTGTTCATATCCAGGCCGGCCTCGAGCTGCAGGCCGGGCAGCTTGGTGATGGCGGCGGGGTTGTAGGTCATCGCCGAGGGGTCGGACGCCCGGGCGGTGAAAGCGCCGGCCTGGCCGATGGCGCGGGCTCCGTGCTGGAACAGTCCGAACCCCGAGGCCGAAGCGAGGCTCGCCCCCTCCAACGCGGCGAGCAGGCACAGCACGACGACGCGGCATTTCTGACGCATGATCTCTCCTTGGAAATAGGGAACGCGGCCGGCCCCCAGCCCTTCACTCCACCGCCAGGATCTCCGGAACGATCCGGTGGTCGGCCACCCGCAGAATAGCGAGCGTGAGGGGCAGATGGAAGCGCCGGGGACCGCAAGCTCCTGGGTTGAGCAGTAGGCACGAGCCGTGCCAGGAAAGCTCGGGACGGTGCGAGTGCCCGAAGATGACCAGCCGCGATTCCGCCGGCCAGCGCGGATCGACGTCCTCCCGCCGGTGCACCATGCGGAAGGGGAGCCCGCCGAGGTCACCTTTCAGGACCTCCGGCAGCGCGGCCGTGGCTCCCGAATCGGTGTTGCCCCGTACCGCCTCGACCGGCGCCAGCCGCCGCAGCCGTTCGAGGATCTCCGGCTCTCCCACGTCCCCGGCGTGAAGAATCCGCTCGCACCCCGCGAGCAGCTCCAGCACCCGTGGACGGAGAAGGTTGTGCGTATCCGAAAGGACGCCGATCCGCATGGCTCCACCCTCCCTTGCCGAGCTCCGTGAGCTTCCCTGCACGAAGCTTGCAGGGTGCATTTATAGCAGGGGATCGATCCGCGAGAGATCGATCCGGGGGAGCAAACATCAGGTGAGCAGGTCGTCGACATTCGCTCTTCGAGATTTCCGGCAGGCCGGCCCCTGGAGCATGGGCCGGAGCCTCCGTGAGGTGCTGGCCCAGGGGGAACGGCCGGACCGGGCGACGCTGATCGACTGGGGGACCCAGCTTCTGGAGATCCTGGCCGAAGCCCACGCCGAAGGGGTGCTCTACCGGTATCTGACCGAGGACGAGGTCTTCCTTACCCAGGAGGGGCGCCTGTTCGTGGCCGGCTGGGGGTCTCCCGGGCCGCTTCCGGGGGAGCCCTACACCGTGCAGACCGATCTCTACGCCGCCGGTTGTCTTCTCCGGCGTCTGGCCTTCGCCTCGCTCCGGGGAGGCCGCGGTCCCGGCGCCCGGGACCCCCTGGTCAAGGTGCTGGCCCGCGCCACCTTCCCGGGCCCCGGAGCCCGCTACGAGAGCGCCGCCGAGATGGCCGCCGCCCTGCGGGAGGCGGGCCAGGCGGAGGTGAGGACCGGCCCCCGGCGCCTGGATCCCCGGTCGCCCGGAGCCGCCCGGGTGGCGAGGTTCCCGGGCACCTCGGCGCGGCGGCCATCCCTTCCCGAGGCGGCGCCTCCGCCTTCGTCGGCGGAGCCCGACGGCGCGCTCTGGCACGCCCTCGTCCTGCTGGTGATCTCTCTGCTGCTGATGACGTTTCTGCTGGTGACCGGAGCGATGATGGTCCACCGGGACGCCGGCTCCTGGCGGAGCGGTGACCTCGGGCCCCCGCTGCCGCCCGCCCTCGCCCCCCGCTGAAGCCGCTCCAAAAGAAAAAACCCGGGCAGATCGCTCTCCCGGGCCTTCACCCTCCACTCACGACCAAAGCTAATTCAAAAGACCATCAGATAAAACTCTCTCCTCCCAACCAGCTTCAAGAAAACTACAAAAAAGATCCTTCAAGGTGGGGGGCGGGGCCCCTCCCTCCGGTGCCCGCCCCCCGTCTCCCCTCGGGTGCTGCGTTGGGGGGAGTCTAGGGGGAGGGGCGATCAAGAGTCCTCAGAGCTGGGCTCAAGCTTCCTCAAAAAACATCAAAGGACCCTGCTTACGGGAGGCTGGCCGGGTGAGGTACAATCGTTTCCACGGTTCAGGAGCTTCCGGAGAGCGGCATTCTCGCGGGATCTTGCGAGGGGACCCCGGCTGTCCACCTGACGCGATGACCTCTTCCATGACAACGAGCCCCCAGCCCCAACGGGCGGAGAAACAGGTTTACGAGTTCGACGGGTTCCGTGTCGACCCCGTGAGGCGGCGCCTTCTCAAGGGCGGGGAGATGGTATCCCTGACCCCGAAGGCGTTCTCGATCCTCCTCGCCCTCCTGGAAAACCGGGGGCAGGTGGTGGAGAAGGAGGAGCTGATCCGGCGGATCTGGCCGGACACCTACGTCACGGAAGCCAACCTGACCCAGAACATCTCCTCCCTGCGCAAGGCGCTGGGCGAGCGGGCGAACGACCACCGGTACGTCGTGACCGTCCCGGGGCGGGGGTACAGCTTCGTCGCCGAGGTCCTCGAGGTCCCGCGGGACGCGACGGGCGAGATCACGATCCCGGCGGCCGCCCTGCAGGCGGATCCGCCCTCTTCTCCTCCTCTTCCCGCCGTCTCCGTTCCTCCGGCCGCCGATCCGGCCCCGGCTCCCATCTCGACCCAGACGATTCCGGTTTCCATCCCTGTCGAGCAGGCTCCGGCTCTGGCCCCACCGCGAGGCCGGCGCCGCTTTCTGGTCGCCGGGCTGGTCCTGGGATTCCTTCTGGCCCTGGGGACGATCGGAGCGTTTCTTTTCTACAAAGAGCGGAAGAATCTGCCCAAGGGCTCTGGGAGCCCCTCCGCGCTGCCCGCCCGGCCGACGGTGGCCGTGATGGGATTCCGGAACCTCGCCGGCAACAGCAACGAGAGCTGGCTTTCGACCGCCCTCTCCGAGATGCTGATCACCGAGCTCTCGGCCGGCTCCAGGGTCCGGATGGTCCGCGGGGAGGAGGTCGCCCGTGTCCGGCAGGCCCTCTCGGTCCCCTACACCGAGAACCTGGGCGGGAGGACCTTGCAGCAGATCCACGATCAGTTGGGCGCCGACCTGGTGGTGGTCGGCTCCTATCTCTCCCTGGGAGAGGGGGGGAAGAACCATCTCCGGATCGATCTCCAGGTTCTGAAGGCCCCGGCCGGCGACACGGTGGCCTCCCTGGCCGAGGTGGGGTCCGAGGAGCGGCTGTTCGATCTCGTGCCCAGGATCGGGAAGGGGCTGCGGCACAGCCTCGGATGGTCCGAGCCGACGCCGGAGGAGACCCGGGCGGCCCAGGCGCTGCTGCCGGCGAGCCCGGAGGCGACGCGGCTCTACGCCGAAGGGCTGATACGGCTCCGCTCCTTCGACATGCGGGGCGCCCGCGACCTGCTGCAGCGGGCGGTGGAGGCCAGCCCCGATTCGGCGGTGACCCGCTCCGCCCTCTCGCTCGCCTGGATGGGCCTCGGCGACGACGACCAGGCGCGGGAGGAGGCGGAGAAGGCGGTCCAGCTCTCGGCCTCCCTGCCGAAGCAGGAGCGGCTGGCGATCGAGGCACGCGCCGCCGAGGCGAGGAAGGACTGGGGCCGGGCGAGCGAGATCTACCGCTCGCTGTGGACCTTCTATCCCGACAATCTGGAATATGGCCTGCGCCTGGCGAGGGCCCTGTGGTCCGCCGGACGGGGCGCCGAGGCCATGACCGCCGTGGCGGAGATGCGCAAGCTCCCGCCACCGGCCGGGGACGACCCGCGCATCGACATCGCCGAAGCCCAGATCGCCAAGCGTCTGTCGAGCTTCGACGTCCTGATGCGCGCCGCCAGGACCGCCGAGGAGAAGGGGCGCAAGTCGGGGGAGGCCCAGGTCGTGGCCCAGGCGCTGATGCTCCGGGGGGACCGCCTCCTGCTGACCGGCCGCTCCCGCGAGGCGGTGCCCCTGCTCTCCGAATCGCGCGATCTCTTCGTCAAGTCGGGCAACCAGTCCGACGTCGCCCTCGTCCTCACCCATCTCGGCGTGGCGCTCAACGAGCTGGGGCGCCTCGCCGAGGCCCAGTCCATGTACCAGGCCGCCCTCGACACCCTGCGGCGGAGCGGCAGCTCCCAGAGCGGCGCGCTCCAGTTGGACAACCTGGGGTTCGTGGCCCAGGACTTCGGCGACCTGCCGAAGGCCCAGTCGCTGCTGGAGCAGGCCCACGCCGCCTTCCTGATGGATGGCGAGCGGGTGCTGGCGGAGGAGGCGCTCAACGCGGTCGGTACCGTGCTCCTGGCGCGGGGGGATCTCGCCGGGGCCCGCCAGCGCTTCGAGGAGGTGCTCGCCACCAGCCGGCAGACGGGGAACCGCGTCGACGAGGGGCGGTCCCTCAGCTACCAGGGGCTGATCCTCTCCCGCCTGGGCTCGCTGGGCGAGGCCCGGCGGCTTCAGGAGCAGGCCTACGAGATCAGTCAGCAGATCGGAGACCCGGTCCGCGCCGCCTCCACGCTCACCGCGTCGGCCGAGGCGCTGATGCGTCTGGGGGACCTCGCCGAGGCCCAGCGCCGCCTCGCGCGGGCCCTGGAGATCAAGCGGCAGGCGGACAACCGGATGGGCCTCGCCGAAGCGCTCGGCCTCCAGGCGCAGCTCCAGGAGCGGCTCGGCAATCTGGCCGAGGCGAAGCGGGCCGACGCCGAGCAGGGGGAGATCGGCCGCGTCACCGGCTCCCGCAGCGTCGCCGCCGCCGCGCTGCACGGGCAGGCTCGCCGGAAGCTGGACGACGGGGATCTTCCCGGCGCCCGCCGCCAGCTCGAGGAGGCGCTGCGCGCCCGGACGGCCAACGGCGAGGAGCTGGAGGCCGCCGCCGTCCGGCTGGATCTGGCGAACCTGATCCGGCTCACCGGGAATCCCAAAGAGGCCGCCCGCCTCGCCGCCGAGGTGGCGGACTGGTACGGCCGGCGGGGGATGACCGGTTTCCGCGCCCTCGCCCTGGCGCGGCAGGCCCAGGCGCTCCTCGCCGACGGCCGGCGCGCTCCGGCCCGGGCCGCGGCCGAGCAGGCGGAGATGTACGCCGAGGCGGGGGAGGATCTCGACCTCCGTCTCGCCGTGGCCACGGCCGTGGCGCCCGTCCGCGCCGCCACCGGTGACGCCGCGGCGGCCCTGGACCTCCTGCACTGGGCCATTCAGGAGGCGGGGAGGATCGGCGCCGTGGCCGCCGGCCTCGAAGCCCATCTCGAGCTGGGTCTCCTGCAACGGCAGACGGGGGACCCGGCGTCGGCCATGGCCACGCTCCAGGCCGTGCAGCGCGAGGCCGAGGCCCGCGGCTTCCACTGGCTGGCCAAGAGGGCCGCCGAGGGCCCGGTCGTGCGGTCGCCCTTGTCTACCGGGTAAACGTGTGAGGAAGGGGAGGGCGGCCCGGGGAGCCGCCCTCTGGCGCCGTCTCAGCAGACGGCCGGTAGCGGCTGGCTGCAGATCGCCTTCAGGGTCTTCGCGACATCCGAATAGAACGGCCCCGTGTAGTCGTTGGGGCCGAGGGCCCGCGAGGCCACGGCCACGTCGTCGAGGGAGAGGATGCCCTCCAGATGGCCGGCCTCGTCGAGCACCGCCAGGCGGCGCACCTGGCAGGCGGCCATGATCGCCAGCGCGTCCCCGACGTCGTCACCCGCCTCGCAGGTGAACACGTCGCCATGGATCACCTCGCGGACGGCGACCTCCGAGGCCTTGCGGTCTCGGGCCGCCAGGAACAGGCAGATGTCGCGGTCGGTCACCATGCCGGTCACGTTCTGCTCGAGATCGACCACCGGCAAGACTCCACACCCCACCTCGGCCATCATCCGTCCCGCCTCGGTCAGCGGGGTCCAGGGGTGGCAGAACCGGGCTTCACGCCTCATGATCTCTCGGACTCTCATGGGGGCATCCTCCTCTTGAAGAGGAACGGCCGCGGAGACCGTCCCTGTCCAAGGCTAGGCTCGCGAGCGGGAGCGCGGCCCGGCCGGCGGGGTGGGGCGGCGCGCGTGGACGGGTGGGATTGATTAGGTACGGCCGGCCTTGAAGTCCGCCAGCGCCTTGTCCGCGAGCTTCTCGAGGAGATCCGGCGTCTTCCTGAAGGTCTCGTCCCAGCGTTCCTCTCCCGCGATCTCTTCGAGCAGGCGCTCCGCGATCTCATCCTGGACATCGTCCGGCAGCCGGGATGCCTCCTCGAACGCCCTTGCCAACCGTGTCGTCATCCTTGGTTATCTCCTCTGATGGGGCTCAGCCCGCCCTTTCATTGTACCCATGGGCTCTATAAGATGC
>JAICSG010000810.1 GCA_025937035.1 Thermoanaerobaculia bacterium
ATTACAATACCCGAAAGTTGGCTTTGGAAAGTATTGCAACCCTGCCCGCGGAAATGCGAGCAGAGGCAATCTCCAGAGTTCTAAACAATAAAGCTGTTCTTGCCAAACCGTTATTGCCGCCCAAACCTGCGGAAGATGGCAGCGAAAAAGGCGGCAGGATAGAGGAGCAGGATCAGCGTCTCGAGCGGGTTGGCCCAGAGCGGCAGCCGTTGGCCCGACAGCTCCAGCGCCGCGCTGGCGACGGTGAAGAGCATCCAGGGGATCGTCGCCGCCAGCACCAGGCCGGCCTGGTGGCGCCCCCGCGGCTCGCCGTGCCGCAAGGCCTGGGAGGCGAGGAGCAGGGTGAGGCCGAGGGCCCAGAGCGGTAGGACCCCATCCTGGAGCAGACCATCGGCCTGCTCGACGGTCCAGGGGAAGAGCGGGTGGCCGAGGACCTGCTCGCTCAGATAGGTGGCGCAGCTCAGGATTCCCACCCCGCAACCCACGGCATAGTAGACCGGCACGATCCAGGGGCGGCGGCGGAGCCAGCCCGGCCGCTCGGGGATCAGCGAGGTGAGGTGCATCTCGACCGCGATCTGGAGCCCGGTCAGCAGGTAGTACCCCGAGAAGGAGAGGACGAGCAGCGACGGACGGCCGATGACGTTGATGGGCAGCGCGATCTCCACCGCCACGGCGGCGCAGAAGGCGAACAGAAGGCCGACCCTCAGCTCAGCTTCTTGAGTCAGCGCGAGGAGCGCCACCGCGAGAAAGCCCAGGGCCGTCAGGACGTTCAGCAGGAGCGGCAGCCAGTCGAGCGGGATGCCGGGGACGACCGTGAGGCTCAGGGCGCGGCCGTTCCGCGCGACCTGCAGGAGGACCGGCCGGCCGCGCTCGAACCGCCGCGCCGCGTCCCCATACTCCAGCATGCCTCCCACCCGCCGGCCGCCCGCGACGAGGATCTCGTCGCCGGCCCGCAACCCTCCGCGGTCCGCGGGCCCGCCCGGGTTGACCGCGTCGACGTGGACCCCCTGCCTGCCCTGGACCGGGGTGAAGCCGAGCCGCCGGCCGGCGTTGCGCACCGCCTCCTGCCCCTGGACGAAGAGGAGGCTTCCGACGCCCAGGGCGATGGCCCAGGCGAGAACGGCGCGAGAGAGCTTATTAGCGCGCAAAGATGTGCTCTCGGGGTATTGGATGGGAAATATTACCCCAGCCCGGGTCGAATTTCCCACCCGATGACGTAAAGAAGTGCTCGCTTCTACTCTTTGACAAAAGTGGGACGGCGGACGGAGGCATTGATCCCCTGGACGGCCAGGCGTACCATCTCCGGGCCCGACCGGGAGCCTTCTATGCCGCGACATTTCTCGCCCAACGTCCAGGACATCGCCGATTCGGTCTATTCAGGCCTGGCCTATCGGCTGGCCACTCACCAGGGGGAGGTCTTCCCGCTCCACGTGGGGGACACCTGGATGGAGCCGCCGGCCGGCTGCCGGATGGAGGACCTGCACGTCGCCGACTTCCCCGGCATGCACCGCTACGCCTCCCCGCAAGGGATGCCGGCTCTGCTCGACGCCATCGTGGAACGGGTGCGGGCGCGCACGGGGGTCGCCACGGACCGGGACAACGTGCTGGTGGCGACCGGCGCCACCGGGGCCCTGGGGGCGGTGGCCGGGGCGATCCTCGCTCCCGGGGACGAGGTGCTCCAGCTCGCGCCCCACTGGCCGCTGATCACCGGCATCGTCCGCTCGTTCGGCGGCGTGCCGGTCGACGTCCCCTTCTTCGGCGCCGCCGACTCCCCCGAGACCGCCGTCGAGGTGGTGCGCGAGCGGCGGACGGAGCGCGCCGTCGCCCTCTACCTGAACACCCCGAGCAATCCCACCGGGCAGGTCATCCCCCGCTCCTGGATCGAGGCGCTGGTCGAGTGGGCCCGCCGCGAGGACCTCTGGATCATCGCCGACGAGGTCTACGAGGACTACGTCTTCGAGGGGGAACACACCTACACCCGCCCGTTCGCGCCCGAGCGCACCATCGCGGCCCACTCTTTCTCCAAGGCCTACGGCATGGCGGGGAACCGCTGCGGCTACGTGGTCGGACCGAAGGAGGCCGTGCGCGAGATGCGCAAGATCGGCATGCACAGCTTCTACAGCACGCCGACCGCCTCCCAGATCGCTGCCCGCCGGGTGCTCGAAGGGCCCGGGGACGCCTGGGTGGCGAAGGCGCGGGAGCAGTACAAGGCCACGGGAGCGAAGGTGGCGGCCCGGCTGGGGCTGCCGGCGCCGCTGGGGAGCACCTTCCTCTTCTTCGACGCCGCCCCCTATCTCGACGCCACGGGGCTCGGTGGGTTCCTGGAGCGCTGCGTGGACCGCGGCCTCTTCCTGGCCCCCGGACCGAGCTTCGGCCCCTACCCCACCCACGTCCGGCTCTGCTTCACTGCCGCGCCGCCGGACGCCATCGAGCGGGGCGTGGAGGCTCTGGCGCCCCTGCTGGGCCGGTAGAAGAAGAGAAAAGCGAGAGCCGCCAGGGCCACCCCGAACGCCACGCACCCCGCGATCAGCCCCGGCGGCAAAAAGCGCAGCTCCACCCGCGAGACTTCCGCCGGAATCCTCACCCCCACGAAGGCGCCGTTCACCTTCAGGACCGGCAGGCGCCGGCTTTCCGATCTGGCCGACCAGCCCTTGGACCAGACGATCGAGGTGGCCAGGAGCCGCTCTCCTCCTGGAGGGATCTCCAGGACGACGTGGCCGGG
>JAICSG010000969.1 GCA_025937035.1 Thermoanaerobaculia bacterium
CGATGGTCTTGCCGTCGGGGCTGTAGCGGGGCTGCATCTCCCAGGCCACGTCATGGGTGAGCGCGTGGGCCTCGCCGCCTCCGATCGGCACCGTGTAGAGATCACCGAGGAGATCGAAGGCGACCTCCTTGCCGTCCGGGCTCACGTCGACGCTCAGCCAGGTCCCCTCGGTAACGTCGACCGGCACCTCGGTCGAGGGTCCCGGGGGGTTGTTGACGTCCCACTTCTCCTCCTTCCTGGTGGAGATCTCCTGGGGCGCGCCCTTGCCCCCTTCCTTCTGCTCCTTCTTGAGCTCGGTCGCGTTCTCCTCGGGCTCCTGCTCGCGCTTCTGCTTGTCCTTGAGCTGCTCGTCCGGCGGCTTCTGCTGAGCGGGAGCGGGGGACGGAGCCGGGGGCTGCTGGGCCACTACCAGGCCGGAGACGGCGAGCAGCAGGCTGAAGAGAAGGGGGCGGATCGATTTCATCGGTATCTCTTCCTGTCGAAATGAGGTGGAACGGCCCGGGCGAGCCAGGGGCTCATACGGAGCTCCGGACCGGAAGTTGCGGAGGGGCAGGGTATGGAGAGGGGGACGGGGGTGTCAAGGACGAGCACGGACCAATACGGACGAGCACGCGCCGATTCAGCGGCCGTCCGTGTGCTGTCCTTGTCCCGTCCGTGTTGGTCCGTGCTCAACCCCCGCACGCCACCCGCCTCCACCGCCAGAGCGCCAGCCGGAAGCTCCGGGGGTGGGCCTGCGGGGAGGCCGGAATCCGGATCTCGGCATCCCCGGGGGCATAGTGGAAGCGTGGCGTCAGATATCGGATCTTCGCGGCGCGGCGGCCGGCGTAGATCAGCGGGAGCTTCCTGCCGCCGAGCTCGGCCGCCTCCACCGGAGTGTCGTCGGCGTCGGGCCAGATGAGCTCGAACGACACCACGTCGCCCACGGCCCGGGAGCCCGGCAGGCGCGCGGTCAGAGATCCCGGCACGCCGCGCTGGAGATCGACCTGAGCCTCCTCCCCGGCCGGTGCCCAGGGGTGGAGCAGAAGGAGCAGGGGCTCGCCCTGGCCGCGGAAAAGGCCCGCGCGGATCTCGCGCGCGCAATCCGGGGCCAGCCTCCGCCGCCGGTCCTGGTAGAAGGCCGCCTTGGGTCCCTGGGTCCGCGAGAGCGGAAACAACTCGGCATCCGTGAGATCGAGCTCCGCGGGCGCCAGGGCCGCCAGGCTCGGCACCGCCGTCAGGGCCGGACGCCGCCACCCCGCCGCCAGCCCTAGCCGGACATCCTCGGGCTCACAGGTGATGTACCGGATCTCCGGCGGCGCGAGCTCCGCGCGCAAGGTGGTCTCCGCCACCGTCCAGACGTCGGGAATGAGCCGGCTGTACGTGTAGAGAAAGGGCCGGGCCAACAGGAAGATCCCGGGCAGGGCCCAGACGAGAACGGCCGCGGCCCGCGATCGTGCGAGGGCCGGGCGCTCCAGGAGCCATCGGCCGCCGCGGACCATCCCATAGGCGCAGACCAGCGCCGCCCCCCCGAGGGCCGGCAACAGGTTGTGCGTACGGAAGAGGGTCATGCCCAGGGCGTAGGCCGCCGGGTATCCGATGAGCAGGCTCAGCGGCAGGAGGGCCGCCGTGCCGTCCTCCCTCCGGACCGCCAGCCGGTGGACCAGGAGAGCGGTGCCGAGGAGCAGGAAGGCCCCGAGAATCCAGTCGTGCTGGTCGCCGAGAAACTCCAACTCGCCGCGCAGGACCAGCAGATGGCCGCTCTCCTCCTCGGCGGCGCGCTGTCCGTAGAAGTCGACCAGCCTGGAGCCGAAATGGAAGACCGTGCCGAAGAAGGGGTTCAGCACGAAGAACGTGACGACCGACGCCACCCCCGCCAGCGGGAGCCAGGCCCAGAGGCGCCGGTCGCGGATCCCGGCCCACAGCGACCAGACGGTCAACGGCAGGGCGGCGGCAACGCCGATGTACTTGGCCGAGGTCGCCAGCCCCACCCCCACCCCCGCGCGCAGGAACCGGGAGAGCCGCGGCGAGCTCGCGGCCTGCGCCGTCCAGCCGAGGGTCAGCAGGGTGAGCATCAACACCATCATGTCGGGCTTGAGCTGGACCGCGCTCCGCACGTGCTGCGGATAGGCGGCGAGCACCGCCGCCGCGGCCAGGCCCACCGCGGGCGAGAACAGCCGCCGACCCACGCGGTAGATCAGCCAGAGGCTCAC
>JAICSG010000330.1 GCA_025937035.1 Thermoanaerobaculia bacterium
CCGAAGCGGTGCTGCTCGTCGATCACCACCAGCCCGAGATCCTGGAATTCGACCGTCTCCTGGATCAAAGCGTGCGTCCCCACCGCCAGCCGCGCCTCCCCCGAGGCGAGCTCCGCCCGGCGGCGGTCCGCGTCCGCCACGGAGCCGGTCAGGAGGGCGACCCGCCAGCGGTCCCCCAGCAGCCGCGCCAGGCTCGCGTGGTGCTGCTCGGCCAGCAGCTCGGTGGGGGCCATGAAGGCTCCTTGATGGCCGCTCTCCAGGGCGGCGGCGAGCGCCAGGGCCGCCACGATCGTCTTGCCGCTCCCCACGTCCCCCTGGAGCAGCCGGAGCATGGGATGGGGACGGGCCAGATCGGCCAGGATCTCCCGCGTCACCCGCTCCTGGGCACCGGTCAGAGGGAAGGGCGGGATCTTCGAGAGGACTTTCCACAGGCCGGTCCGGTAGCGCCGCGTCCGCGGCACCGCTTCCTCCCGCAGGCGCAGCAGGGCCAGGGCCACCTGAAGCTCCAGGAGCTCGCCGTAGATCAGCCTCCGGTGGGCCGGGGTGCGGCGCTCGTTCAGGGCCTCGACGTCCGCGTCGGCGCCCGGATGATGGAGCGCTTCCAGCGCCTCCCCCAGCGGCGGGAGATCGTAGCGGTCGAGCAGCTCCGCGGGCACCGTCTCCGGAACCGCCCGGGGAAGGTCGACCCGCCGGAGCACTCCGTCCAGGATGCGCCGCAGGGCCGCCGGCCCCACCTTGCCGGCCGCCGGATAGACAGGCGTGATCCGGTCGCCGTGGACGGTCTCCTCCTCCGCCCGCTCGCAGGAGGGATTCACCAATTCCAGACCGGTTTTGGCCGGCCGCACCGGGCCGTGGAGAACGAAATCCCCCTCCATATCCTGATTCGCCAGGTAGGGCCTGTTGAACCAGACGACCGGCAGCCGGCCCGATTCGTCCTCCACGAAGCCGCGCACCAGCGAGAAGCTCCGGCGGCGGGTGCGGATGCGGCGCAGGCCCACCAGCCGGCCCCGGAAGGTGGCGGAGACGCCGGCCGACGCGGCGGCGACCGGCAGGGTGCCGCGACGGTCCTCGTAGCGGAAGGGGAGATGGAAGATCAGATCGCGAACCGTGTGAAGGCCGGCGTGGGCGAGGTCCCGGGCGCGCGCGGGGCCCACGCCGGGAGCTGCCTGGAGGGGAGCCTCGAGATCCAGAGCGTCAGACGCCCTCGAAGCGGAGGACGACCACGCCGAAGCGCAGCTCGTCTCCCGTCTTGATCTCGGAGGGGATGCCGGTCTCCAGGCGGCGGCCGTTGAGGAAGGTACTGTTCATGGTGCCGATCTCCTCGCCGAAGAAGTACTTGCTGCCCCGGCGGTAGATCTTGGCGTGGCGGCGGCTCACCGAGCGCTGGTTGTCCACGGGGGTCAGGTCGATGTCCGGATAGATGCCGGTCACCGGGTCCTTGCGGCCGATCGTGGTCTCCGAGCCGTTCGAGAGGTGGAACTCCATGGCGGACGGCGCGTGCACCAGCCGCTCCGGCCCCTCGGCCTGCACCTGGACGTCCGGCCGCGGCATCTCGCGCGAGGTGATCTTGGTGCCCAGCAGCGACTTGATCATCTCGTCCGTCTCGCGCAGCCGGCGGGAGAGCTTGCGCATCATGCGCACGGCGATCTCGGGGTTCCCCTGCAGGAGCTGGTCGAAGGTCGAGCCGTTGATCTGCAGCAGCCGGACGTCGGTGGCGGCCCGCGCCGTGGCGGCCCGGGGGAGGTCCTCCAGCACCGACATCTCGCCGAAGAAGTCCCCCTTCTCCAGCACGGCGAGCACCTGCTCCTCGTCGCCGACCACGTTGAGGATCTCGACCTTGCCCTCGTTGATGATGTACATCTCCGTCCCGAGGTCCCCCTCGCGGAAGATGTGCTCCCCGGCCTTGTATTCGGCCGCATAGCCCTTCTTGCCTCCGGGAGGCACGGGATTGGGGCCGGTGGGACCGTTGCCGGTGGTCTTGAACACTGGGTTCGCCATGCGAGACCTCATCCTCCGCCGCTAATCGTCGCCGAGCACGAGCCGGCGGGCCTCGCCGTCCAGCCGCGCCGGCAGGCCCACGGGGAGCGTCCGGTTGGGCGCGACGTGCCCGCTTTCGAGCCCCCAGGCGAGCGGCCAGGAGAAGCCCGCGAGACCGTCCGCAATCAAGGCCGGCCAGTCCGCCGGCTCTCCATCCGGGTCCTGGCTCTCTCCGAGATGGCCGACGATCATGCCCGCGATATTTTTGAGATTACCCGAGAGCCCCAGGTGGGTCAACATGCGGTCCAGCTTGTACGGCGGCTCGTTGACGTCCTCCCAGAAGACGATCGCCCGCTCCAGGTCCGGGGCGAACGGCGTGCCGAGGGTGGCCGTGAGCAGGCTGAGGCAGCCGCCCAGCAGCGTCCCCCGCGCCTCGCCGCCGGCCGGCTCCCGCAGCCAGCGGGTGAACGGCTGCGCGGCCGGATAGCGCCCGGCGAGCGCGCCGAGGAACGAATCCTCCTCCTCCCGTGACAGGCCGCGGGCCAGGTCGGCGGCGACCAGGGGGCCGTGGAAGGTGACCAGCCCGAGCCGGCGCACGATCTCCAGGAGGAGCGGCGTCAGGTCCGAATAGCCCACGTAGGCCCGCGGGTGGCGCCGCAGCAGGTCCCAGTCGATCCCGGGGAGCACGCGCATCAGGCCGTAGCCGCCGCGGGCGAAGAGGATGGCACGCAAGGCCGGATCGGCCGCGAGGCGGTGGAAGGCGGCCAGCCGCTCGGCGCCGCTGCCCGCGAACAGGCCGTGGCGCGACAGGAGGTTGTCGGCCAGCACGGGCTCGAAGCCGAGCCGGCGCAACGCCTCCAGGCCGCGGGCGAGCCGCTCCGGATCGACGGGGCCCGAGAGGGCCGCGACCCCGACCCGGTCGCCGGGGCCGGCGGGCGGAGGGAGCTTGGCGGGGGGGATCAAGACGCCGGAGATCTCCGTAAGCCGAGTTCTGTCTCCCGGCGCGAACGCCGGTGAGCGGTCATTCCTCTGGGACCGGCGTTGCCGCCGGCCTCGAGCAACCTACCCGGAAGCGGCCCCGCGCCCGGCGAGCCGGACGTGGAGGCGGGACGGGCGACCCGCGTACCGCTCCCCTATTTGGTCTTGCTCCGCATGGGGTTTACCGTGCCTCCGCCGTCGCCGCCGGAGCGGTGCGCTCTTACCGCACCGTTTCACCCTTACCGGACCCCCGAAGGAGCCCGGCGGTCTGTTCTCTGTTGCACTTTCCGTCGCGTCGCCGCGCCTCGCCGTTAGCGAGCATGCTGCCCGTGGGAGCTCGGACTTTCCTCTCCGCGCGGGCCCGAAAGCCCCGCGAAGCGACCGCCTGGAGATCTCCGGCGCGTGGGTATTGTAACAGCGGGACAGGCTCAACCCTTCCGCCCGCCGATCTCCTCCTCGGGATCGAACACCTCGACATCCGGCGCGTCCTCCCATTTGCTGGCCCGGGAGGCGCGGGTGCTCACTCCGGTCGTGGGGTTGGCGGCGCGCCACTCGCCGGCGGCGAGGCGCTCCTGGGCGTCGTGGAGGGCGGCCGGCAGCTCGGGGTCGCGGGAGCCGAGGGCCATCGCCTGCTGGAGGCTCTCGGTGGCCGCCCGCAGCCAGCGGGGGTTCTTCGCCTGGAGCTTGCCCAGCAGGGCGTAGAGATCCGCCTGCGGCGAGATGCGCACCGCCTCGCGCAGCACCTCGATGGCGAGATAGAGCTCCTCCTTGGCGAGCAGCTCCAGGGCCCGCTTGTAGTAGCGGTCGGCTATGTCGCGCATCTCCTCCCGGCGCTGGCTGGGCGCCGGGCCGAGGGCCGCCGACCAGACTTGCGAGGACATGCCGCGGTCGTAGGCCTTGCGGCGGTCCGGCTGCGACAGGTTCAGATAAGCTTGGGTGATCCGCTCGAAGAGCATCTCGAGCACCCCCTCGCGGCCCACGAGGCCCAGGAGGGGAGCGTTCACCGGATGGACCATCCGGGCGATCTGCTCGTAGGCGTCGTGGATCTCCTGGGCCGTGGAGGTCGGCGGCAGGTCGAGGAGCTCGTAGAAGCCCGCCTCTCCCACCTGCCGGAGCAGGCCGGCCACCCGCTCCCGGTGGAAGCCGGGATCGAGATCGAGGGGGCGCTCGGCGAGCCGCTTGGCGATCCTCTCCGAGAAAACCCGGAGCTCGTCTTCCGTCGGGCGGTGAGCTTCAGAATCCATCAAGGAAACGCATTGTAACCCGGCCCGGCGCTCCCAGGCCGTTTTTTCATAGGATGAAGATCGCATGACGACCCGTTTGCGATCTCTGCTGCCGTGGCTGGCCGTCCTGACCGTCGCGGCCGGGGTCCGCCTGCCCACGGTCACCGCCGGGCTCCCCTACATGAGCTACGTCGACGAGGGGCACGTGCTCCATCACGTCAACTACCTCCTGGTGCACCACACCTGGGAGCCGGACACCTACAGCTACCCCTCCCTCCCCTTCTATCTCGTCGCCGGCGCGGCCCTGGCCTGGTCGCCGGTCTACGGGCTCACCCACGGCCATCCGCTCCTCGCTGACCTCTCCCCCTCGCCGCCGGAGTACTACGACATCCTGGAGCCGGCCACCCTGATCGTCCTCGGCCGCCTGGTCATCCTGGCGTTCTCGCTCGGGATCGTGGTCCTGACCGGCCTGCTGGTCCGGCGCCTCGCCGGCCCCACGGCGGGCCTCTTCGCCGCCTGGCTGGCGGCCCTGGTGCCGGCCCTGGTGATGCGCAGCTCGGTCGTCAACATCAATCCCATCGTGGTCTTCTTCGTCGTTGCCGCGCTCTTCCTCGCCGACAGGGCCCGCACGGGCGAGCATCCGCGGCGCGACGCGATCCTGGCCGGGGTGATGGCGGGGCTCGCGGGAGCCACTAAGTATCCGGCGGCCCTCGTCTGCCTGCCTGTGGCCCTGGCGGTCCTGCTCGCTCCCGCTCCCTGGCTGGAGAGGCTCCGCCGGCTGCTCCTGGCGGGAGTCGCGTCGATCCTGACCCTGCTCCTCGCCATGCCCGCCCTGCTGCTGCGGACCCGGAACGTGCTCCGCGGCCTGCACGATATGGACTCCATCTACGGCTCGCAGGTGGCCGGCTCCTACTGGGACCAGGCGGTCCACCGGGCGGAATGGGCCCTGCCCACCTCCCACCCCGAGCTCGGGCTCCTCTTCCTTCTGCTGACCGTGGCCGGGCTCGCCGTGGGCCTGGCGGACCGCCGCTGGCGATGGGCGGTCGCGGGCTGGCTCCTCTTCGGCATCGCCACCGGCCTGCTGGTGGCCCCCTATCAATTCCGGGCCTTCCGCAATCTGCTCGCG
>JAICSG010001199.1 GCA_025937035.1 Thermoanaerobaculia bacterium
CTCAAGACCGCCGACCTGGTGGCCATGCTCAACATGGACATGGTGGGGCGGCTGCGGGGGAACCAGGTCGCCATCCTCGGCGGCGAGTCGGCGGCGGAGTGGAAGGAGATCGTGCCCGCCGTCTGCGAGCGGGACCTGGTGCGCTGTGCTCTCTCCGGGGACGGCTACGGCCCCTCGGACCACAGCCCCTTCTACGCCGCCGGGGTGCCGGTGCTCCACTTCTTCACCGGGCCCCATGAGGACTACCACAAGCCCTCGGACGACGCGGACAAGATCAACGCGGCCGGCGGCGCCCGGGTGGCCCTGCTGGTGGCCGACCTCGCCACCGAGATCGCGGCGCGGCCCAACCGCCCGACCTACAGGAGCGCGCCGGCCCCGGCCCCGCAGGGGGACGTCCGCTCCTACGGTGCTACCCTCGGCACCATCCCCGACTACGCGGGGGACGGCCGGCCCGGCGTGCTGCTCGCGGGGGTGCGGGCCGGCAGCGCGGCCGAGCAGGGGGGGCTCCGCCGCGGCGACCTCCTGGTGGGGCTCGCGGGCAAGGAGATCCGCGACATCCACGACTTCATGTTCGTCCTCCAGCGCGCCAAGCCCGGAGAGAAGGCCACGGCGGTGGTGATCCGCGAGGGGCAGAAGGTGGAGATGGAGGTGGTGTTCGGGGGGAAGAAGCCGTGAAACGATTCGCGGTTTTGGTCCTCCTCCTGTCCTCCGCCGCCTCCGCCGCGCCCCCGCCCGACCTCGTCGAATCGGCCCGGCGGATCGAGCAATTTCCCGCCACCCGCGGCCAGGGGAGCGAGAGCGAGCGGCTGAAGCGGTTTTTCGACCTCTACTGGCGGACGCGGATGCTCGCGAATCCCGAGCTCGCCACCGACATCGGCTACCCGGGCCTCGACGACCGCCTGGGGGATCTCTCGCCGGAGACTATCGAGCTGGCCAAGCGCATCGCCCGCGATGAGCGCGCGGCCCTCACCTCGATCGACCGCGCGCGCCTCACCCCCGCCGAGCAGGCCAACTACGACCTGGCCCTATGGCGCGTCGAGCAGGGGATCGAGGGGGAGCGGTTCCCTCAGGAGTATCTGCTGGTCAACCAACTGGGCGGCATCCAGCAGGACCTCCCGGAAGTCCTGGCGAGCATGCCCACCCGCTCCGTCCGGGACTACGAGAACCGGCTCGCCCGCCTGCGCCAGGCTCCCAGGGTGATCGACCAGACGCTGGCGCTGCTCGCTCAGGGGCTCAAGGAGGGGATCACGCCGCCCAAGGTGACCCTGCGCGACGTGCCCGCCCAATTCGAGAGCCTGCTCACGGACGATCCCGCCGAGAGCCCCGTCCTGGAGACCTTCCAGCGGATCCCCGAAACCATCCCCGCCGCGGACCGCGAGCGGCTCCGGCGCGAGGCGGCTCAGATCTTCCAGAGCCAGGTGGCGCCGGCCCTGCGCAAGCTCCACGACTATCTGGTCCAGACCTACATCCCGGAGGCCCGCGAGACCATCGCCATCCGCGACCTGCCGGACGGCCGGGCCTGGTACGCCTACCTGGTGAGGCAGGCGACGACGACCGACCTGACCCCGGAGCAGATCCACCAAATCGGCCTCTCCGAGGTGAAGCGCATCCGCAAGGAGATGGA
>JAICSG010000349.1 GCA_025937035.1 Thermoanaerobaculia bacterium
ACGAGGTGCTGCGCGACCTCAAGGACCAGCTCTCGCAGCTCGGGCCCGAGGACCGCATGGCGATCGTCTCCTGGGCCGGCGGCGAGGTCGAGATGCTGACGAGCTGGACCAACTCCCCCCGCCAGCTCAAGGACGCCATCGACAAGGCGACCTACGAGCGCACCTACGGGATCGCGCGGGTCGCGGAGCTGCGCACCTTCCAGACCTCGCGGCGGCTGGCCGGCGGCGCGCTGGTCGACGCCTCGCCGCGCCGGGCGTTCGCGCAGCAGGCCGACATCGAGGAGCTGGAGTTCGCCCAGCGTCTGGTGGGGCAGACCGAGCGGGCGGTGGCCGCCGCGGTGAGCACGCTCCACGGCTTCGCCGCGCCTCCCGGCCGCAAGGTGATGCTCCTGCTCTCCGGCGGCTGGCCCTACTCGGTCCTGGACTACGTGATCAACAACCCGAACCGGCCGGTGATCGAGCGCGAGGTGCCGCGCGGCGAGGAGATCCTGGCGCCCCTCGTGGACACCGCCAACCGCCTGGGCTACACGCTCTATCCCGTGGACGTGCCGGGGATCGAGGGGACGGCGGCCGACGCCAGCCTCGCCTTTCCGGCGGCGACCGGGCTCAACATCCGGGAGCAGGAGCACGAGGCGACGCTCCTCTACGTGGCCCAGCAGACGGGCGGCAAGGCGCTGCTCAACTCGCAGAGCGCCCAGCTCCTCCAGGCGGCGGCGGCGGACACCCGCTCCTACTACTGGCTCGGGTTCACCCCCTCCTGGCAGGGGAACGACAAGCCCCACCGGGTGAAGCTGTCGGTGCTGCCCAAGGGGCTCAGCGTGCGCTCGCGCACCGGCTTCCTCGACCTCTCGCGCAAGGCGGAGAACTCGCTGATCGTCGAGAGCGCGATGATGTTCGGCAACTCGCCGGACGTGATCCCGATGGCGGTCAAGGTCGGAGCCCCGGTCGCCTCCGGGCGCCGGGAGATGGAGGTGCCGGTCTCGCTGGCGATCCCGGTGGACGCCATCACCTTCGTGCCGGTGAACGGCAAGCAGACCGCCGAGCTGGAGCTGCGGGTGGCGGCGGTGGACAGCGGCGGCAACCGCGCGCCGGTGCCGGTGATCCCGGTGACGCTCACCGGCGACGAGGCCCCCAAGCCGGGCATGGCGGTGCGCTACGATACGCGGCTCAAGCTGCGCAAGCTGCCGCACCACCTGACGCTGGCGATCTTCGATCCGCTGAGCGGCAAGATCCTCACCGCCCGGGCGGACGTGGCGCCGCCGAAATAGGGACCGGAGAGGGGGTTGCGTATAATCCCGGACGGACGGAGCTCACAAAGAAGGGGAAGAAGGCGTCTATGAGGTCACCCAAAAGTCTTTTCACGGCCTGCGGGCTGTTCCTGGCCCTCGGGGGCCTCGCCGGACAGGCCTTCGCGGCGCCGCCGGCCAAGCCCGCCGCGGCCAAGCCGGCGGCGGCCAGCGCCGCCAAGGACAAGGCGGAGGAGCCGTTCATCGACATCATCAACGTCGGCGTGGTCAACGTCGACGTCTACGTCACGGACAAGAAGGGCAACCCGGTCACCGGCCTGAGCAAGAACGACTTCCAGCTCCTCGAGAACGGCCGGCCGGTGGAGATCACCAACTTCTACGCGGTCAACGACGGCAAGGCGGTGACCCCGCTGACGGCCATCGAGACGGAGGCCACCGCGCCCGCTCCGGGAGCGCCGCCCGCCGCCGAGCCGGAGAAGGTCCAGACCCCGGAGGACCAGCGGCTGCGCCTGATCGTCTACATCGACAACTACAACCTGCGGCCGTTCAACCGCAACCGGGTGATGCGCGAGCTGCGCGCCTTCCTCGGCCAGAAGCTGGGCAAGGACGACCAGATGATGCTCGCCACCTACGACCGCGAGCTGCACATCCGGCACGGCTTCACCAGCGATCCGAGCCTGATCGCGGCGGGCATGCTCGACATCGAGAAGATCTCGGCCCAGGGGGTCCACGCCGACTCCGACCGCCGGGACGTGCTGCAGAAGATCGCCGACTCCCAGAGCGTTGCCGAGGCCGAGGGGTATGCCCACAGCTACGCCGAGAACACCTTCAACGACCTCTCGTTCTCGCTCGACTCGCTCAAGAAGATGGTCGACGCGCTGGCCGGCATGCCGGGGCGCAAGGCGGTGGTCTACGTCAGCGACGGCCTGCAGATGATCGCCGGCCAGGACGTCTTCTATGCCGTCCAGGCCAAGTACGGCGAGCAGAGCACGAGCATGACCTCGACGCTCGAGTACAACGTCGCCCGCCGGCTCGACGAGCTGACGGCGCAGGCCAACGCCAACCGGATCACCTTCTACACGATCGACGCCGCCGGCCTGCGCCCCTACGAATCGACCTCGGCCGAGAACCAGGGTCCGGGGGCCTCGGCACCGGGCATGTCGCAGCTCGTCGACTCGGTGCGCATCTCGAACCTCCAGAGCACGCTCCAGACCCTCGCCGAGAAGACGGGCGGCGTCGCCATCCTCAACACCAACGACGCCACCCCCAAGCTGGAGAAGGTCGCGACCGACTTCAAGACCTACTATTCGCTGGGATACACGCCCCCCCACTTCGGGGACGGCCGCTACTACAAGCTCGACGTCAAGTTGAAGAACCGCAAGGACCTCCAGGTGCGCCACCGCGAGGGGTACCGCGACAAGAGCATCGAGGCGCTGATGAGCGACGGCACGCTCGCCGCCCTCAACTTTCCGTTCGAGCAGAACCCGCTCGGCGTGTCCCTGGAGCTCGGGCAGCCGCGGCCGCGCGACGACGGCTTCTATCTGGTGCCGGTGCTGGTGCGCATCCCCATCGGCAAGCTGCAGTTGATCCCCCACGAGCAGACGCAGACCGAGGACGCCCGGGTGCGCCTGTTCATCGCCGCCCTCGACTCGGCCGGCGGCACCTCGGACGTGCAGCAGGCGCCCGTGCCGATCAGCATCCCGACCAAGGACCTGGCGGCGGCACAGAAAAAGCAATACGTCTATTCGGTGACGCTGCTCATGCGTCCGGGCGAGCAGCGGGTGTCGATCGGCGTGCGCGACGACGTGGGCGCCCAGGCCTGCTTCCTGAGCCGTTCGCTGAAGGTCGGGACCTAGAATCTCCGGAGGGGGCGCGGGATGCAACCATGGATCGATCTGTTCCGCTCGCTGGGTGAGGCGCTGCTGGAGGTCTGGCGGGCGGAGCTGGCCACCCTGCAGGACGACCTGTCGCGGTCGGGCCGGCACCTCGGGGTGGCCCTGGGGCTGTTCGGCGCCGCCGCCGTGCTGCTGTTCTGGACCGTCGGCCTGGTGCTCTTCGCGCTCATCGCGCTGCTCCACGTCTGGCTGCCCTGGTGGGGGTCGGCGCTGATCGTGCTGGCGCTCTTCCTGATCGCCATGGCGATCCTGGCGCGGCTCGGCCTCAAGCGCATACGCCAGGTGGAGAATCCGGTCGAGACCGTGCGGCGGCGGGTGGACAGCCACTTCGACTGGTGGCAGCACGGCCTGCTCGCCCGCCCGCAGACGCTGGACGTCGAGCCCGGGACCCTCAAGGACGAGGAGCCGCTGGGGAGGGATCTGCCATGAGCGATCGTCTGGAGGAGGCGCGTCTGGAGGCCCAGCGCCGCCTGGAGGAGAGCCGCCGCGAGGCCGAGCTCCGCCTCGCCGAGGTGCGCACCGCGGTGAAGACCGAGGTGGGGGTGCTGCCGAAGAAGAAATATCTGCTGATGGCCCTGGCGGCGGGCGCGGCGGGCTTCGCCGTGGCGCTCGGACGGGGCCGGCGCCGTAAATCCAAGAAAAAGCTGAAGAAGTAGATCTGGGATGGCGGCCCCTCGCGAGGCCGCCCCGTCGCCCGGGCCTCAGCCCGCGACCGGACGCTTGAAGACCATGGCGATGTTGTCGGTCGCCCCGGTCTTGAAGTTGACGGAGGTGATGGACACCAGCTCCCACCCATCTTCCCCCAGCTGGTTGAGCTGCGTCGCGGCGTTCGGATCGAGACGGTAGTTCTCACTACGAATGTTGATGATTTTGTACTCCCACTTGCTCATTTCCACACGCTCCTTCCCAGTTCCGGGGGCACAGATGAGCTCATTGTATCTCGGCCGGATGGATTTGTAACCGCGACGTCACATTGACCGGCCCTCCGGAGGCTTTGCCGTTCAAGATCCGTTCCAGGTGATGTCCACCTTCGCTCCCCGGGAAACGCTCCAGGCCCGGGCGAGGTCCTCGCCGTTCAGCGACAGCTCGACGGTGCCCAGCGAGCCCGGGATCATCGCCGCCTCCCCGGGAGGAATCCCGGCGTAGTGGCTGGCCCGCCGGGAGGTGGCATGGCCCGCCACCTCCGCCCGGCAGGGCGCGGCGGGGAGCCAAGCAGCCGGGACGTCGGTCACCAGGTTGCCGTAACGGTCGACGTGGATCACCCGTCCCGAGATCCGTCCCGGCTCCCGGGCCGGGGGTGAGAAGGGGAGCCGCACCGGGTCCGGGATCACGGGCCCCAGGCTCTCCAGGCTCTCGCCGCGCAGGAGCGAGGCCGCGATGGGCGCGAAGCGGTCCCGGCCGTGGAACGTCTGTCCCGGGGAGGCCAGGAACAGCTCGTCCCGTTCGACCGAACGGACCTCGACGCCGTCCAGAAAGGGGGTGAGAAGGCCGTTGTCCGGCGCCACGAAGTAGGCCGCCGGGGTGCGGACGGCGAGGATACGGCGGTCCGATCCCACCCCGGGGTCGATCACGGCCAGATGGACCGTCCCGTCCGGAAACGAGGGCACCGCCGCCCGCAGCAGGAACGAGCCGGTCTCGATGTCCCCGGGCGGCACCTCGTGGGAGATGTCCACCAGGACCGTCCCGGGCGCCAGGCGAAGGATGGTGCCCTTGACGGCGGCGACGTAGTAGTCGGCGGTGCCGAAGTCGGTGAGAAGAGTGAGAAGCATTATTCCTATACAATCCCGCCCCGTGTCCGCCCGCCGCCTCCTCCTGTTCACCAAGCCGGCCCGGGAAGGCCGGGTGAAGACCCGGCTGATCGGCGATCTTACCGCCGCCCAGGCCGCGGCGCTCCACGCGGCGTTCCTGGACGACCTGCTGGACCGGCTGCGCGAGGGCGATTTCGAGCTGCGGCTCGCCTGGGCGCTCGATTCGGAGGAGGCGGTCCCGTCCGGCCCCCTGCCCGGCGTCCGCCAGGAA
>JAICSG010000394.1 GCA_025937035.1 Thermoanaerobaculia bacterium
CGCCCACGCCCTCGGCGCGCACGTGGTCCTCTTCACCACCTCGCCGGACAAGGTGGCGGACGCCCACCGCCTCGGCGCTGACGAGGCGGTGATCTCCAAGGACCCCGAGGCGGTGGCGAAACACGCGGCCAGCTTCAACCTCATCATCGACACCGTCTCCGCGCCGCACAGCCTGGACACCTTCCTGGAGCTCCTGGCGCGGGACGGCGCCCTGGTCCTGGTCGGCGCGCCGGGCGAGCCGCACCCCTCCCCCGCCGTCTTCAACATGATCATGAAGCGGCGCACCCTGGCCGGCTCGCTCATCGGCGGCATCGCGGAGACCCAGGAGGTCCTCGACTTCTGCGCCGAGCACGGCATCGCGTCGGACATCGAGCTCATCCCGATCCAGAAGATCGACGAGGCCTACGAGCGGATGCTGAAGGGGGATGTGAAGTACCGGTTCGTGATTGATCTGGCTTCGTTGAAGGGGTGAGGCCGACCTCAATCCCGGTCCGGAGCGTCTGTGGCCTCGCCTGCCCGGGATTGAATCCCGGGCGGTGCGGGTCGAGGCCTTTGGGAACTGAGGGCCCCGCATGTACCATCCCCCTCATGCGCCCCACCTACAAAGGCCTCCGGCCCGCCTCGCCTCACGCGACCGCCGCGGCCCGGGGCAGCAGCAGGAAGACGGACACCCGCTGCGAGGTGACGCTCCGGAAGACCCTCTGGGCCGCCGGGTGCCGGTACCGGAAGAACGTGCCGGGGCTTCCCGGGCGGCCGGACGTGGTCTTTCCCGGCGCCAAGGTGGCCGTCTTCGTGGATGGCGACTTCTGGCACGGGCGGGACTGGGAGGCGCGGCGGGAGAAGCTGAGCCGCGGGAACAATCCTGGGTATTGGGTGGCCAAGATCCGGCGGAATATCGAGCGGGACCAACAGAACACCGGGCGGCTCCAGGAGATGGGCTGGACGGTGCTGCGGTTTTGGGAGTCCGAGATCCAGTCCGATCCCGGCGCGGTGGCCCGGCGGGTGCGGGATGTGCTCCGCGCGAGGAAGGCCTGATCATGGGGCGGCGGTCGGCCAAGCGCAAGGTCCTCAGCCTCTACACAGGAGCGGGCGGGCTCGATCTCGGCTTCGAGGCGGCGGGATTCGAGACCGCGGCCGCGGTGGAGATCGATCCCGAGGCGGTGGCGACCTTGCGGCACAACCGGAGCTGGCCGGTGCTGGACCGCGACGTCCACACGATCTCCTCGCGGGAGCTCCTGGAGACGGCGGGGCTCGCGGAGGGGGAGGCGGACGTCCTGATCGGCGGTCCCCCCTGCCAGCCTTTCTCGAAGTCTGGTTATTGGGCCTCGGGCGACACGCTCCGCCTGGGCGACCCCCGGGCCGGCACGCTCGGCGAATATCTGCGCGTGCTCCGCGATACGTTGCCGAAAACCTTTCTTCTGGAGAACGTCCCGGGGCTCGCCTACCGCGGCAAGACCGAGGGGCTGGCGCTGATCGCGCGGACGATCGAAACGATCAACCGGGAGCGCGGAGTGAGCTATTCGCTGAGCCTGGCACGGCTCAACGCCGCGGATTTCGGAGTCCCGCAGAGCCGGGAGCGGGTCTTCGTGATCGGCTCGCGCGAGGGGACGGATTTCCTCTTTCCGAAGCCCACCGAGCGCTATGCCACGACCTGGGACGCGATCGGCGATCTGGAGGACGACGACGATCCGGCGCTCCGGGTGCGGGGCAAGTGGGCGGATCTCCTGCCTTCGATCCCGGAGGGACAGAACTATCTCTGGCACACCGAGCGCGGGGATGGCCTGCCGCTGTTCGGCTGGCGGCGGCGCTACTGGAGCTTCCTGCTGAAGCTTTCGAAGGCGCTCCCCTCCTGGACGATCCAGGCGCAGCCGGGACCGGCGAGCGGCCCCTTCCACTGGAAGAGCCGGCGCCTCTCGGCCCGCGAGCTCTGCCGCCTCCAGACCGTGCCGGACGATTACACGGTGCTGGGGAACCTGGCCGCCGTGCAGCGCCAGCTCGGCAACGCCGTCCCCTCCGCCCTGGCCGAATCCCTGGCCCGGGCCCTGCGCCGCCAGCTCCTGGGCGACCGGGTCGATCTCCGCGCGAGCCTCGCCACGGCGCCCCGGGGTCCGGCACCCGAGCCGGAGCCGGTGCGCGAGGTGCATCCCAGGTATCGTCATCTGGCCGGAAGCCATGCGGCGCATCCGGGGACGGGGAGGGGGTACGGGGCGGCGGCGCGGTGAGCCCCCATTTATGGACACCAAACAAAACCTCCCCATCCTCTCCTTCGCCTCCCAGAAAAAGTGGGAGGAGTGGCTCGACAAGAATCATCAGTCCTCGAAAGGCCTCTGGCTCAAGATCGCCAAGAAAGGCGCGGAGACGGACACCGTCCAGTACGCGGAAGCCCTGGAGGTGGCTCTCGCCCACGGCTGGATTGACGGCCAGAAGGGGGCTCTGGACGAGAGCTTCTGGTTGCAGAAATTCACCCCACGCGGCCCGCGGAGCAAGTGGTCGAAGATCAATCGCGACAAGGCGACAACGCTCATCGAGAGCGGCCGCATGAAGCCGGCGGGCCTCGCGGAGGTCGAGCGCGCCAAGGCGGACGGCCGCTGGGAGGCCGCCTACGACGGCCAGAGCAAGGCCTCCGTGCCGGAGGATCTCCAGAGGGAGCTCGACGCCAACCCCGACGCCGCGGCCTTCTTCGCCACCCTGGAGAGCTACAACCGCTACGCCATCCTCTACCGCATCCAGGACGCCAAGAAGCCCGAGACCCGCGCCAAGCGGATCGAGAAATTCATCGGGATGTTGAAGCGGGGGGAGAAGGTGCATCCGTAGAAACATTTTCCAGGAGTGATAGTCAAAGCCGGCCACAAGCGATTTATCCAGAAACATCGCTGGCAGAAAAAGCGCACGTACCCGCCTGCCGTTACAATCTCGCTCCTACACAAAAGATCCGGCCTTCGTTTCCATAACTCCCGTAGCGGGAGCAATCCTGCATTTATTTTCCGCCGGCGACTTGGGTCTTCTTCCGAAGAGCCGCCGGGGGTCTCTCGGGAGGCAACATGGATACGAACAAGCGCGCTCTCCTCGTCGGAATCGATCATTATCAGAACATAAATCCGTTGACAGGCTGCGTGGCCGATGCCCGCGGCATGCGCGAGGTCCTGGAACGCCACGCGGACGGCAGCCCGAACTATGAATGCCGTCTCGTGACGAGCGCCGACGGGCCGGCGGTCACCCGGGAGTACCTGCGCGCGCAGTGGCACAACCTCTTCGACAACTTCAACGGCCATATCCTGTTCCATTTCTCGGGACACGGCACGCCGACCCGGGCGGGAGGGGTGATCGTCACGCAGGACGGGACGCGTGGAGACCCCGGCCTCTCCATGGAGGAGCTCCTGGCGCTCGCCAGCCGGTCGCCGGCGAAATCCGTCCTGTTGCTGATCGATTGTTGCTATGCCGGCCTGACCGGAGATCCCACGCTTCTGCAGGGGGGCGGCACGGGGCCGGGCCAGGCATTGATCCGAGAGGGGCTGACGATCCTCGCCGCCGCCCGTTCGACCGAGACCGCGCATGAGGTCGCGGGGAACGGCGTATTCACCAAGCTGCTCCTCGGCGCGCTGGCGGGAGGCGCGGCGGACGTGCGGGGGCGGGTCTCCGCGGCGTCGATCTACGCGTACGTCGAGCAGGCCCTGGGATCGTGGGATCAGCGCCCGATGTACAAATCCTACGCGGACCACCTCCCCCCGGTCCGCTTGTGCAAGCCGTGCGTGCCGGATTCGATCCTGCGCCAGTTGCCGTCGTTCTTCACCGAGGCGGACAGCCTGTACCGCCTTGACCGGTCCTTCGAGCACACGGAGCCGGCGGTGAAGAAGGCAAACGTGGCGATCTTCAACAAGCTCAAGATCCTGCGCAACGCCAACCTGCTGACGACCCAGAAGGGTCACGACCTCTACTCCATCGCCCTCAAGGAAGGCTGGGTGAAGCTGACGCCTCTCGGACAGTTTTACTGGAGCCTGGCGAAAAGAGGGCTTCTGTAGGCGGATCTCAAGGAGGGATTCCGATGAAAAGCTGCTTCGTCTGTATGCCGTTGTTCGAGGGGCTTCGCCCCGTCTTCTCCGACGCGATCTTTCCGGAGGTCCGGGATGCCTTCGGCAACGCCTGTGATTGCATCAAGGCGGACGACATCCGCGAGGCGGGCATGGTCACCGAGAAGGTCGTTCATTCCCTGCTCAACGCGGACTTCGTCGTCGCCGTCCTCGCGGACGTACGGGATGGAAACTCCATCAATCCCAACGTGATGTACGAGCTCGGGATCGCTCACAGCTTCCGGAAGCCCACGCTCGTGATCGCCGACGCCAAGCTGCCGTTCGACATCAACGCCGTCGAGGCGATCCAGCTCGACTTCTCGCGCCTGCGGGATGAGGGCCAGCGCTCCGCGTTCCTCCTGGAGCTCCGCAAGGCCCTGCGGGTGTCGTTGAAGTCTCCCAAGCTCGCCGGTGACGTGGAACGGCGATGCATCCCTCGCAATCCCGTGACCACCCAACTGAGCGGTACCCGGATCTTCGTCGAGGACCTCCCCTGGCTGTGGGGGTACTCCGAAGTCCTGAAGCGGGAGAGGGAGGCCCACTCGATCTGGGAGATCACCCGCGATCTCTTCTGGGGCGCGGAGCCGTTGTTCTTCGCGAGCATCAGGGCCGCGATCCGGGACGAGCGCAAGCATTATTTCATGGTGCCGGAAGACGAGGGGATCCGGCTGAAGATCGAAGCCATCCGGAATCAGCTCCTGCTGGACCAGATCCCCGAAAGCGAAATCGACCGCCTATTGC
>JAICSG010000173.1 GCA_025937035.1 Thermoanaerobaculia bacterium
CCGCTCCCGCGCCAGGTCCCGCAGAGGTCGCCAGGCCCAGGCGATCGGCCCCTTGTTGCAGGTGATGGCGTGCCGCCCCCGCTCCATGGCCGTCCGGAGATGCCCGATCGCGGCGGCTCCCCGGCCCTGGATGTCGAGCGGCGTCATCTCCACCGCAACGTCGTAGTCCAGGGTGCGGAGCGCCTCTTCGCTGGAGAGCGCCAAGGGGAACCGGCTCTGCTCCGCGAGCACCTTTCGCAGGTCGAGACCGTCCGGATCGGCGACGCCGCCCCGCGATCCCGTGGTGATTCCGATGATGGAGACGTCGAGGTCCGCGAGACCCGGGTAGGACACGCGGTCCACCAGGATCTCCGCCAGCCGGCGGCCGACGTTGCCGAAGCCGAGGAGGAGGAGCTTCATGCCGCCATTCTAACGGCGGCCCGGGCAAAAAAATCGGGCCGGCCCGTGCGCGAACGGACCGGCCCCGAGAGGTCGGAGCGAGAGCTATTAAAACTCCGGCGCCGCGTCAGGGCCGCCGAAGGAGGGATGTCCACCGTGGGCCTGGTGGAGCTGATCGAGCTTGGTCTTCTGGTCGGGGGTGAGGAGAGCGCTGAGCTTGGTCTTGAAATCCTCGTGCAGGCTCTTGAGCTGCAGCATTGTGGCGTGAGCCGCGATCGTCTTCTGGCCGATCTCGGTGGCGTTCGGGTTGACGCCGTCGAGCAGGGTCTTGACCTCGGCCATCTGCTGGCGGTGCTGCTGCATCAGCGGCTGGGCCTTGGCCATCAGGTCCTGGTGGAGCTTGGTCACGGCGGCCTGCTGGTCGGCGGTGAGGTTGAGGGCCTTGGTGAGGAAGGCCTCGTGATTGGACATCATCCCCTTGCCATGCATGCCGTGGCCGTGCATCTGCGCCTGGACGGCGAAGGAGGCCCCCAGCACCAGGGCGGCGCTCAGGACCAGGGTGAGAATCCTTTTCATCTCGATCTCCTTTCAAGACGCCGCTCGCTTGCGGCGCCGTCGTTTACCGGGGATCAGCTTAGGGCCGTCAGGGCCCACAGTCCTCAAGGAACCGCAAGGAATTTGTAAGCGTTGTAAAGCACCTCAGCCGGCGAAACGGTAGCCCCGCCGGTGCACGGTCAGGATCAGCTCGGGGCGCGACGGATTGCGCTCCAGCTTCTGGCGCAGGGAGGCGACGTGGACGTCCACCGTGCGGGTGGTGGGCATGGCGTCGTATCCCCAGACCTTGTCGAGCAGCTCGTCGCGGGTGAGCAGCGCGCCCCGGTTCTGGATGAAATAGGCCAGGAGCTTGAACTCCAGGGCCGAGAGCGGCACCGGCTCCCCGCCCTTGAAGACCTCGGCGCGGCGGAAGTCCACCCGCACGTCGCCGAAGGAGTAGGTGCCGGCCTGGGCCGAGGAGGGTGTGCGGGCGCGGCGGAACAGGGCCTCCATGCGGGCCAGCAGCTCGATCATCTCGAACGGCTTGGCGACGTAGTCGTCCGCGCCCAGCTTGAGCCCCACCACCCGGTCGACCACCTGCCCGCGGGCGGTGAGCATGACGATCGGCACCTGAATCCCCCGCGACCGCAGCTCGCGGCAGACCTCGAAGCCGTCCCGCCGCGGCAGCATCACGTCCAGGAGGATGAGATCGAACGACCCTTCGAGGGCCCTGGAGAGCCCCTCCTCGCCGTCGGCGGCGTTTTCGACCTGGTACCCCTCGCTGAGCAGGCGGTCGGTGAGGGTGAGGACCAGGCTGGGCTCGTCCTCCACCAGGAGGATGCGCCGGGCCGTCGCGGGAGTGGGCTCGGCCGCCGTCACGCCGGCGCCTCCACGGCCGCGAGGGTCTCGTCGGCCTCCAGGGCGGGCAGGCGCAGGGTGAAGGCCGTCCCCTCGGGGCCGGTGGCCACGGTGACCTTACCACCGTGCGCCTCGGCGATGTGGCGCACCAGGCTCAGGCCCAGACCGCTGCCGGGGACTCCCGCCGTGGCCCCGTCCCGGCCGCGGAAGAAGGGCTCGAAGAGGTGCGGCAGGTCCTCCTTGCGGATGCCCGGGCCGCGGTCGGAGACCGTGATCTCCACCGGCCCCGCAGGGTCCCGCCGCACCCGCACGCCGATCCACGCTCCCCGGCCGCCGTACTTGACGGCGTTCTCGATCAGGTTGGCCACCGCCCGGCGCAGGGCCGCGGCGTCCACCATGACGGAGGGGAGGCCGGGCTCGATCTCCCGCTCGACCTGGATGCGCTTCTCCTGGAGAAGCCAACGGCAGTCCTGAAGGGCGCCGACGACGATCTCCTCCACGCCGGCCGGACGCGGGTGATAGACCCGGCGGCCCGACTGGATGCCGGCGAACTCCAGCGCCTGCCCCACCATGTCGGAGAGGCGCCGCCCCTCGCTTTCGATCAACACCCCATAGCGCTTCACCTGGGTGGGATCGGCCACCACGCCGTCGGCGAGGTTCTGCCCGGCCGAGCGGATGGCGGTCAGCGGCGTGTGCAACTCGTGGGTGACGCCGGCCACGAACTCGATCTGTTGCCGGGCCAGCCGCTGCGCCCGCTGGGCGGCGACGAACATCAGGCCGGAGGTGACGCCCAGCAGCCCCAGGATGCCGAGGCTGATCGCCAGGTTGCGCCGGCGGATGGCGGTCACCGCCTCCTCCAGGGTGCCGTCGCGGTGCTTGAGCACCAGCCGCCAGGCGCCGTACCCCCGATGATGCCCCTCGAACGGCTGCACCCCCATGCGGGGCCAGGCGGACTCGGGGTGCCGCTCGGGATGCCGGGGGTGCATCGTCAACCCGTGCTCGGTCGAGAGCGTCCGCAGCTCCTCGAACGGCCGCAGGCCGAACATCCCCACCTGCAGATCGCCCTCCTTCAAGGAGGAGACGGGGAATTTGGGATCGGAGACGAAGAGGAGCCGCTTCGGGTCCTGGGTCTCGCGCACGGCCACGACATATTCGTTCCCCCGCGGGCCCGTGAAATATCGCTGGGTCAGGGCCGGCAGGATCTCCCGATCGATCGTCTGCGGATCGAACCGCACCAGCAGATGGGTGCCGGTCAGCGGATCGTCGGTCCGCGTGCCCGGCGGCGGCTGGAAGGAGAGGGGGATGAGCAGCCCGGAGACCTCACCCGCCAGGGTCATTCCCAGGCCGAAGCCGCGGGCCTCCGGGTGCGCCGTGACCGCGTCCACGTGGCGCCGCGTCTCGGCCAACTCGGGGGTCCAGGAGGTGGGGACGAAACGGTGCTCCTCCGGCCGGAGGATCTCGAGCTGGGCCCCGCCCTTGGCCGGCCGGATGAGATAGACCTCCTTCACCAAGCTGGGATACGGGGCCTCGGAAATCCAGCGGTCGTACTGGCTGGAGACGTGCTCGATCCGCTGGTCGGCCGGCACCGCGGGGCTCGGATGGAAGTAGAGGAACGCCCGGGCCACCTCGCGATCGAAATCCTCGCTGAAATGGGCGCCGTCCCGCAGAACGCTCGCCTTCATCCGCTGCTGCTCCAGCGCGCTCACCTTGCCGCTCCAGTGATACTGGAGGGTGGCGAGCATGGCGAGCAGGATCACCAGCGCCACCGGAATGGCGAGAGGAAGCTTTTGCGCGAGCCTCCGGGGTCTCATGGCGAGAGAGTGTAACAGGGGGGCCCGCTCCCGGAGATTCCGCGGCGGGCAGACTTTACACCCCTTACAAATTCCTTTCCTTGACCTGAAGACTCGCCCCCTCCGCCGCCCTACCCTGAGCCCGAACGAGGAGGTCGACGATGAAAGGACATGGACGCAAGCTGGCATGGATCTTCGGGCTGCTGGCCCTGGCCGGATGGGCCACGCTCCTCCGGGCCGCGGACAAGCCCGCGCCGCAGCAGCACCCCAGCCTGGCCGGCACCTGGACGCTGAACGAAGACCTCACCGCCCGCATGCGTGAGGACGACCAGCAGGGCGCCCCTCGCAGCGGCGGCGGCTTCGGAGGCGGGATGGGCCGGCGTGGCGGGGGTGGCGGCCGTCGGGGAGGCGGCCGCTATCCCGGAGGCTCCCCCGGCGGCGCGGAGAGGCCCGGAGGGGAGCAGCGCGAATCCGAAGAAGGCCAGCGCTCCAACTTCGCCGCGCTCGACACCCTCACCATCACCCAGAGCGGCAACCAGGTGACGGTCACCGATAAGGAAGGGCACGCCCGCGTCTTCCGCGCCGACGGCACCAAGGTCCACGACGACAAGGCGTTCGGCGGCCCGGCCGAGGTCCAGGCGAGTTGGGACACGGAGAGCGGCGGTCTGGTGGTGCAAGTCAAGCCCGACAAGGGACCGAAGCGAACCGAGTCCTACATCGTCTCCAACGACGGCAAGCACCTCTACGTCGTCCTCACCCTGGAAGGCGAACGGGGCTCCCGGAAGATCCGCCGCGCCTACGACCCGGCCGCTCCCGAGGAGAAGCCGGCGCCGCCGCCCCCGGCTTCGGGAGAGGAGACGGAGCTGGCGTAGGTTTCCGGGCCTACGGCACCCCCTTGAGCGCGCGCTTCCGCGTCTGCAGCGAAGCGCGCCCACCCGCCAGAGCGGTGGATTGGAACGTGCCACGGACCCGCTCCAGGCTCGTTTCCAGAAACTCGATCTGGCGGTCCTCGGCGAGCAAGGCTTCGCTCGCATCGGAGAGCTCGGAGAGCACCTGGATCTCCCGCCTGACCTCCTCCGTCCGGGCCCGCAAGGCGGACGTGTAGAGGCTGACGCTTCTCTGAGCCTCCGAGAACGCCCGCGCGGAGTCGGGGGGCTCCTGGGACACCACGGCCTGGGAGGCGAGGACAAGGAGCACGACAGGCACAATGCGCACGATCCTGGGCATGGCAGATCTCCGCGACCGCCGGTCTGGGTTTGAGCTCGTTCCTGCCTTTTTACGGAGGAACGAGCGGCTCTGTCCAGGTTAGGCTATGATTCTAGACCAATCCTTCTCGAGGAGCCCAGTGTATGACTGCCGTGCCGGAGAGCTTCTGGGACAACCTCCTGGACTACATCCAGGAAGGAACCGTCGTCCCCGTCATCGGCTCGGAGCTGGTCACGGTCCGGGAGGCCGAGCGGGACGTGCCCCTCGACGGCTGGCTGGCCCGGAAGCTCGCGGCCGACCTCGGGCTCCCCACGGAGGAGCTTCCCGAAGGCTTCGGCCTCAACGAGGTCGTCGCCCTGCACCTGCGGAATCGGGGGGAACGGGAAGAGCTCTACCCCATGATCCACCGGAGGCTGAAAAACGCCGCCCTGCCTCCGCCGGAGCCCCTCAAAGCGCTCGCCAGCATCCCCAAGCTCGACCTGTTCGTCTCGCTCACCTTCGACTCGCTGCTCGCCGACGCCCTCGGCCCCAGCCAACAGATCGCCTACTCCCCGAATACCGTCCGCGACCTGCCCTCGCCAAAATCGGACTTGCGGCAGCCGGTCGTGTTCCACCTCCTCGGCAAGGCCTCGGCCTCCCCGGAGTACGCGATCTGCGACGAGGACCTGCTCGAATTCCTGCACGGTCTCCAGGACAAGCAGCGGCAGCCCAAGACCCTGTTCGACGAGCTGCGCGGCAACCACCTGCTCTTCCTCGGCTGCGGCTTCGGGGACTGGCTCGCGCGCTTCTTCCTGCGCACGGCCCGGAGCCTCGAGCTGTCGCAGAAGCGCCGGCGCTGGGACGTGCTGGTGGGAGACCGCATGGCCCATGACGCCGGGCTGGTCCTGTTCCTCGAAAGCTTCAGCGCGGATACCCGCGTGGTTTCTCTGGCCGCGGCGGATTTCGCCACGGAGCTCGCGCGGCGCTGGCACGCCGCTCATCCCTCGGCGGCGGCCGCCGCCGAGCCCCAGAGCCGGGAGATGGAGCCCGCCGGAAAAACCGTTCCATCCGGAGCGATCTTTATCAGCTACGCCAGCGAGGACCTCGAAGCCGCCAGCCGGCTGGCCGAGGGCCTGCGCGCAACCGGCCTGGAGGTGTGGTTTGATAAGAACGCCCTGCAGATGGGAGACGACTGGGCCCGCAGCATCCGGCGGGGCATCGAGCGCTGCTCGCTCTTCCTGCCGGTGATCTCCCAACGCTCGCTGGGCGAGGAGAACCGGCGCCGCTACTTCTGGCGGGAATGGAACGACGCGGACGACTTCGCCCGCGGGATCGCGCCGGGCGAGGCCTTCATCATCCCGATCGTGATCGACGACGACATACGCATCGATCGCGTCTCTCTGCCGGGCTCGTTTCAGAAAGCGCAAGGCACCAGCCTGCCGAGCGGGACCGTAACACCCGGCGTCGCCGATCGGCTCAAAGAGCTGGTGCGCGACTTCCATCGCCGACAGCGGGCGGCGTAAATGGCGGAGCTCCAACGCCAAGCCCTGAGCCCCGACAACCCATGGCCCGGTCTCGATCCTTTCGATGAGACCGACCAGGCCTATTTCCACGGCCGCTCCGCCGAGTCGGGCGAGCTCGCGCGCTTAGTCCGTCGCGAGCTCCTCACGGTGCTGTTCGGGCGTTCCGGGCTGGGCAAGACGTCGCTTCTGAAAGCCGGGCTGTTCCCTCTTCTTCGGGAGGAAGACTGCCTGCCCGTCTACCTGCGCCTCGACCATGCCAACGACGCGCCGCCGCTTCGCGAGCAGGTTTTTCGACGATTGCAGGCAGAGTGTGCAGCCAACCGGGTCCAGGCGTCTCCTCCTGGCGAAGGCGAAAGCCTGTGGTCCTTCTTCCACCGGCGCGACGTGGAATTCTGGAGCGAGCGCAATCGTCCGATCACGCCGGTCATCCTGTTCGATCAATTCGAGGAGATCTTCACCCTGGGCCAGGAGACCGAGGCGGCACGGGCCCGTTCGGCCGCCTTTCTCGCCGAGCTCGGCGATCTGATCGAAAACCGGCCCCCCGAGGCGGTCCGGCAGGCTCTGGAGGCCGATCCCGCCGCGGCGAGAGGCTTCGATTTCAAGCGCTCCACGGCGAAGATCGTGCTGAGCTTCCGCGAGGATTTCCTGGCCGAGATGGAAGGGCTCAAGGGCTCGATCCCCTCCCTCATGTACAACCGCTATCGACTGCTGGCGATGAACGGTGCCCAGGCCTACGACGTGATCACTCGCGCGGGCGGCGCCCTGGTGGACGACGACGTGGCGCGGCGGATCCTCCGGCTCGCCTGGAGTAACGAGCCCAGCCCGCCAGTCGAGCCCTCCGAGTTTCCTACGATCGAAATCGATCCGGCGCTGCTCAGCGTGGTCTGCACCGAGCTGAACCACAAACGTCAGCAGGTGGCTCCGCCCCTCGATCACATCACGCCGGAGCTCCTGGAGGGCGCCGACCGCGAGATCCTTTCCGGGTTCTATGAGCGGGCCATGGCCGGGCTCGATCCCCGCGTGCGGGCCTTCGTCGAGGACGAGCTCATCACCGACCGCGGCTTCCGCGACAGCCATGCCCTGGAGGACGCCCTGGCCCTGCCCGGGGTCACCGCCGGGGCGATCGACGCGCTCACCCGCAACCGCCTGCTGCGCGTGGACGAGCGGCAGAGCGTGCGCCGGCTGGAGCTGACCCACGACGTGCTGACCCGGGTGGTCAAGGAGAGCCGCGACAGCCGCCGGGCCCGCGAGGCCGAGGAGGCCGCCCTTGCCCAGCAGCGGCGCAACCGGCGCAACGCAAGCTTGATCGCGGCGGGAGCG
>JAICSG010000016.1 GCA_025937035.1 Thermoanaerobaculia bacterium
AGGGCGTTCTCCTGGGGGCGCGACAGCTCGTCCACCTTCCGCTGAAGAGAGGCCACCCAGACCGAGAGGCCGATCGTGACGGCCAGCAGCGCTGCCGCCAGGGCCTGAAGCAAGCGGGGGGAGGCGGCGCGCCGGCGCAGGGGGACGATCGGGGCCAGCGGCGCGGGGGCCTCCTCCTTGCGGATCTCCGTCTGGAGACTCTGCCAAAGCGCCTCCTGGTCGGCCGGGGGGAGCGAGCCGGCACCGAACCCGGGATCGGAGAGGCCGTCGAGATCCAGGAGCAGGGCGGCGCACTCGGGGCAGCCCACGAGATGATCCTGGAGCCGCCGCTCCTCCGGCTCCGTCAGCTCGCCGGCGTGATAGGCCGCCAGCAATTCCGGCTCGGGATGGGGCTTGGGATGGGGCTCGGGATGGGTCATGTCACCACCTCCTCGGGCTCGCCGGCGAGCGGGTCCTGGAAGTAGGGGCCCAGCTCCTCCTGCAGCCGCCGCCGGGCCTGGAAGAGGTGGACCTTGACCGTCTCCGGCGACAGCCGCAGCAGCACCGCGATCTCCTTGTATTTGAGCTCCTGGTCGATGCGCAGAACCAGGCACCTCCGCATCTGCTCCGGCAGCCGGTCGATCGCCTGGCGCAGGAGGCGCGAGCGCTCCTTGCGCAGCACCTCCTCGCCGGGCGCGGGGGCATCCGTCGCCGCGACCCGCTCCACCGGCCCGCCGTCCTCCCCGTCCTCCAGGGGGACCTCCTCGACGCCCCGTTTTCCGGCCGCCGCCCAGCGCAGCCGCTTGCGGCAGGCGTTGGTGGCGATCGTGAACAGCCAGGTCTCGAAGCTGGCGTCGCGCCGGTACGTCCCCATGCCCCGATAGATCCCGAGGAAGGTCTCCTGGGTTAGATCGAGGCACTCCTGAGGGGGGAAGCCGCGCCGGGAGAAAAAGTGATAGAGGCGGGGGGAGTAGAGATCGAACAGACGTCGGAAGGCCTCGTCGCGAGACGAGCCCGATTGCATCTGCTCGATGAGGCCCTGGATGGGCTCGCCCGGCTGCGGCATCGGCGACATTCCTGGAGTCCCCGCATCATAGCGCATCCAGGACGGCGGGGTGGGGACGTGTAGAATCGCCGGCCGGGAGGCGCACCTCGCATGGCCATCAGCGTTTTCGATCTCTTCACCATCGGCATCGGGCCCTCGAGCTCCCACACGGTGGGCCCGATGCGGGCGGCCCGCCGTTTCGCCGAGCGCCTGGAGCATGAGGGCCTGCTCGACCGCGCCGCCCGCGTCCGGGTGGAGCTTTTCGGCTCCCTCGCCCTCACCGGCAAGGGGCACGGCACCGACCGGGCCGTGCTCATGGGGCTGGAGGGGGAGACGCCGGAGGCGATCGATCCCGACGGCGTGATCCCGAGGCTGGAGGCGATCCGCCACGAGGGGTGCCTGTCCCTGCTCGGCCGGCACGCCGTCCCCTTCCGTGAGAAGGAGGACCTGATCTTCAACCGCCGCGAGCTGCTGCCGGTCCACTCGAACGGCATGCGCTTCACCGCCTGGGATCTCAGTGGGGAGGAGATCGACCACCGGATCTACTACTCGGTGGGGGGCGGCTTCGTGGTCAACGAGGGGGCGACGGGGGAGGGGAGGCTGGTCGAGGACACCACCGAGCTCCCCCACCCCTTCCGCAGCGGCCAGGAGCTGCTGGAGATCTGCGAGGCCAACGGGCTCACGATCTGGGAGCTGATGCTGGAGAACGAGAAGGTCTGGCGGAGCGAAGGTGAGATCCGCGCCGGCCTGCTGCGGATCTGGGAGGCGATGCAGCGCTGCGTGGAGCGCGGCTGCCGGCAGACCGGCGTGCTCCCGGGGAGCCTGCGGGTGGCGCGGCGGGCCCCTTCCCTGTGCGAGGAGCTGCGCTCGCGCCCCGAGGAGGCGCTCAAGGATCCGCTCACCGTGCTCGACTGGGTCAACCTGTTCGCCCTCGCGGTCAACGAGGAGAACGCGGCCGGCGGCCGGGTGGTCACGGCGCCCACCAACGGCGCGGCGGGGATCGTGCCCGCGGTGCTCCACTACTACCGCCGGTTCACCCCGGGAGCGGACGAGGAGGGGGTGATCCGTTTCCTGCTCACCGCCGGCGCCATCGGCATTCTCTATAAAGAAAACGCCTCGATCTCGGGCGCCGAGGTGGGGTGCCAGGGGGAGGTAGGGGTCGCCTGCTCCATGGCGGCCGGGGGGCTGGTCGCGGCCCTGGGCGGCACCACGGAGCAGATCGAGAACGCGGCCGAGATCGGCATGGAGCACAACCTGGGGCTCACCTGCGATCCCGTGGGAGGGCTCGTCCAGATCCCCTGCATCGAGCGCAACGCCATGGGATCGGTCAAGGCGATCAACGCCTCGCGGATCGCCCTGCGCGGCGACGGCTCGCACAAGGTTTCGCTCGACCGGGTCATCAAGACCATGCGCGAGACCGGCGCCGACATGAAGACCAAGTACAAGGAGACCTCCCGCGGCGGCCTCGCCATCAACGTCATCGAGTGCTGAGCGCCCGGGTTTTACATCTTTTTACCCCTCCGGCCCCTCCTCTTCTATAGGCTTTTTGCTATACGCGGCTTTGCTTTGCCGCGCAAGTCGAAAAGGAGATTCCGATGAAAAAGACGCTTCGCAAGCTGACCCTCGCCGCGCTCGTCGCCGGGGCCACGGCGTTCGCCGCCACCACGGCTCCGACCCAGGCCGCCACGAGCAGCAACTGCACCTACTACAGCGACGCCAGCCACACCACGGTGGTGGGCCAATACGGCAAGGACTGCTGCAACAACACCGTCGCCTGGGGCGTGAAGACCCAGTATTCGGTATGCGGCGGCTGCTTCATCTGCTATCCGCCGCCGCCCCGGTAAGCGGCGACCTCCCCTCTCCCGGCCGCTTGGGCGGGAGAGGGGCTCCTGCCTACTCCTCGTCCTCTTCCACCACCCGGTGCCGCAGGATCCGCCCAGCATGCTCCAGGGCGAGGGGACCCGCCGCCTCCAGCAGCTTGGCGATGGCCTCGGGGCTGCGGGTGAAGCGCTCCAAGACGTTGACCCCGAAGGCCCAGTCCTCGTCGAAGAGGTCGATCCAGCCCACGGCCTCGCCCTGGCGCAGCAGCGGGAAGCCGCCGTTCCAGCGCTCCTTGCCCAGCTCGTAGAACGACTCGCGTCCCACGAACGGGCGGACCGCGGCGGCCAGCAGGGCCGTGGAGCGGTCGAGGAAGAGGGCGGAGGGGGAGTCCCCGTACTCCGGGCGCTCGCCCAACCGCCACAGGGCGAAGGCCTCGCGGCCGTCGGAGGTGGACGCCGGCTCGACCCGCCAGGGACCGGCGACGTCCGCCTCGGCGGCGGAGGCGGGCTCGTCCTCCTGGCGGAAGCGGCGGAGGAACCCGTCCTCGAAGGCGTTGGGAGAGAGGGTGGTAGGATCTTCGGGATCACGCATGGGGGTGACTCCTGTGCGGGGTTGGGTCCGGACGAGTGACGGCTCGTTCCGGGCCGTTGTTTTTTCTGGCCGGCGGAGCCCGCCGGCGGCTCTCGACGAAAAAACTTACGCCTTCATTACGCCGAGAAGCGTAAACGGATGCCGCGCCGAAGTCAAGCGGTCCGTCAACGCTCTTCCGCCTCGATCCACTTGCAGGCGCGGGAAGGCCGCCAGGCGGCCAGGCGGTCGAGCAGGAGCCCCGGATCGTCGTCCACGATCGCCATGGCGCGATGGGTCTCGTTGAGGAAGCGCTCGGCCGTCACATGGTCCAGGAAGGCGAGGAGGTGGTCGTAGTAGCCGGCGACGTTGAGCAGGCCGCAGGGCTTGGGGTGGAAGCCGAGCTGGCTCCAGGTCCACACCTCGAACCACTCCTCCAGGGTGCCGATGCCGCCGGGAAGGGCGAGGAAGCCGTCGCTGAGCTCGGACATCCGCGCCTTGCGCTCGTGCATGGAGCCCACCACCTGGAGCTCGGTGAGGCCGTCGTGGGCCAGCTCGCGGGTGGCGAGCGCCTCGGGGATTACCCCGATCACCCTCCCTCCGGCGGCCAGGGCGGCCCCGGCTACCACGCCCATCAGACCCACCCGGCCGCCGCCGTAGACCAGGGTCATCCCGCGCTCGGCCACGATCCGGCCGAGACGGGCCGCGGCCTCGGCATAGGCCGGGGAGGCGCCGGGGTTGGAGCCACAGAAGACGCAGAGGCTGTTCAAGACGGATCAGCCGAGGATGGCTTCGACCTCGATCACCAGGCCGGGGAAGGCGAGCGGGGAGAGGCGGTCGCCGCGGCGGAAGGTGAGGATCTGGCCATAGCCCTCAGGAGAGGGATCGCGGTAGACCTCGACCGTGGCCCGCGGGAGATTGCACAGCCAGGCCTCGGCGATACCGTGGCGGGCGTACAGGTCCATCTTGACCCGCCGGTCGTAGTGGACGGTCGTATCGGAGACCTCCACCACGAGCAGCACGTCCTCCGGCGCCGGGAGGGCCGAGGCATAGAAGTCCTCGCGGAAGCGCAGGAGGGCGAGGTCCGGCTCCGGCTCGGAGAAGTCGTCGAGGTGGATGGGGGAGTGGCTGACGGCGAGCGCCTCTTCCCTTTTGAGACGGCCGGTGAATGCGTAGCTCAGCCGAGTCACGCGCGACACATGAAGCGGCCCGATCGGTGACATCCGCCAGATCTCTCCCTCGATCAGCTCGACGCGGTCGTCTGGCGCCAGGATGCCGGACTCGGCCATCGCGTGGTACTCGGCGGTGGTGAATCGTCTGCGGATCGGCTCGGCGGCCATAACGTCTCTCCCGGAGAGATTTTACCCTATTCCCGCGATCTCGATCGCGTTGAGCGCGCCGCCGCGGGTGAGGTTGTCCATCACCGCCCAGAGCCAGAAGCCGCCCCCCGCCTCGTCCTTGCGGACGTTGCCGTAGATCACCTTGTCGCTGGCGGCGGCGTCGATCGGCCCCAGATGCTTGGGCTTGTCGGCGACCTCCAGGTGGGGGTGGTCGGCGAGCGCCTTGCGGATCGCCTGAAGGGTGGGGCTGCCGGCGCAGCGTACGTAGAGGCTGGCCGAGACGGAATGGAAGACCCCGCCCTGAAGGATCTGCAAGGCCAGGGGCATGCCGGGGAGCACCGCCTGAAGCTGCCCGGTTAGGGGGTCCGCCGGCAGCGGCACCGGCAGCAGGTTGAAGGAGAGCTGCGCCCCGAAGACCGGCGTCGGGCTCCGCCGGGTCATCGCCACGATCTGGCGGGTCTGCTCGAAGAGCTCCTCCAGGCCGGCGTCGTCGCGCATCGAGGCGGGCTGGATCAGGGTGGCGACCGCCTCCTCGACCGCCAGATTCTTCAGGGCGTCGAGGAGATGGGCGAGCAGCACCACCCCGGGATGGGGGGAGAGGAGCACGCGCTGCCCCCGCGCCGCCTCGTCGTTGACCCCCGCCACCAACGCTTGGCCGTCCGCAGCCGTGGCGTCGAAGGAGAGGAGGACCGCCGTGGCGTCCGGAGGAAGCTCGGCGAGGATCGGCCGGTTGTCCTCCATCGGGCCGCAGAGGAAGGCGACGGAGACCCCCTGGAGCTTCTCCGGCTCGTAGCGGCTCACCATGGCGGCGGCCCCGGCGACCTCGGTCAAGGTGCCGATCTCGTCCTCGCGGTTGCTCAGCAGGCGGATGTCCCCACCCACCGCGGGGAGCCGTTCCAGGGTCTCCCGCAGCTCCTTGCCGAGAAGGCTCATGGGGTGCACGATGGCGATGGTGCTCACGGGGCTCCTTCGAGAGGGGAGGAGGTGTCGTCCAGCCGCGGGCCCCGCCGGGGGCGCAGGCGCGCCACCGCGGCGCCCGCGGGCCCGGAGAAGGTGTAGAGAAGGGTGATCGCCAGGAGGATGGCGCGCGGGATGAACAGGAAGACCAGCAGGATCGCCGCGAACGGCACGAACGCCCGGTAGCTCCAGCGCTTGCGGAGGTCGAGCTTCTTGAAGCTGTTGTAGCGGAAGGTGGAGACCATCAGCGCGCCGATCAACAGCAGCGCCACCGCCATCACCACCTGCATCACCACCTGCACGTCCGCCGGGTACGTCTTGTACTCCGGGGCGAAGGAGAGCAGGGCGCAGATCGTCAGCGCCGCCCAGGGGGAGGGGAGGCCGACGAACCAGCGGCTGTCCACCACCCGGGTCTGCACGTTGAAGCGGGCGAGCCGGGTCGCCGTGCAGACCATGTAGAAGACGGAGATCAGCCAGGCGTCCTCGTTGAGCGCGCGCAGCCCCCAGAGGTAGGCCAGCATCCCGGGCGCCGCGCCGAAGGTGATGACGTCGGCCAGCGAGTCGTACTCCTTGCCGAACTCGCTCTCGGTGCCGGTCATGCGGGCGATCCGGCCGTCGACGCTGTCGAGGGCCGCCGCCAGGAGGATGAACAGGGATCCCCGGCGGTAGTAGCCGCCCAGGCCGCAGATGATGGCGTAGAAGCCGAACACCATGTTGCCCATGGTGAACAGGCTGGGCAGCAGGTAGGCCCCGCGCCGCATGCCGCGCGCCCGCGGGCGGGCAACCACGCGGTCCTCGCGGCCGTCGATCAACGCCCCTCCCCGGCGGGCATCGCCACGGGGGTGGCGCCGTTCTTCAGTCGGTCTCCCTTCTTCACCAGCACGCGGTAGCTCTCCGGGACCAGCAGGTCCACCCGGGACGAGAACTTGATCAGCCCCATCGACTGCCCGCGATGGACCCGGTCCCCTTCTTTCAAATAGCAGACCACCCGCCGGGCCAGGAGACCCGCGATCTGCCGCACCCCGATCAGATCACCGTTGGGACGGCGGATCACCGACAGGTGCTTCTCGTTGACGTCGCCGGCGTCCTCGCGGAAGGCAGCCACCTTCCGCCCGCGGGCGTAGCGGGAGGCGATCACCTCGCCCGCCGCGGGCACCCGCTGGACGTGGATGTCGAACACCGAGAGGAAGGTGACGATGCGCTGGTAGCGCCCCGGGCCGATCTCCGGGTCCTCGATGGTGTCGATGCGGGTGATCAGGCCGTCGGCGGGGGCCAGCACGTAGCCCGCCTCTCCCTCGTAGCCGCGCCTGGGATCGCGGAAGAAGAGGAGGATCAGGAGGCCGGCGACGAGCGCCGTGATCCCCCAGCCGGGCCGCCCGAAGAAGAACAGCAGCCCGGCGAGGAACCAGAAGGGGAGGACGAAGGGCCAGCCTTCTTTCGCGAACTTCATCTTTGGGGCTCCGGTCGTTTCTTGTTCTCGGCTCGGGTCTCCACGGAGCCCCGGCGAAAGCTAGGCCGAGACCCTCGTCTCGCGATGCGCTCGCAGGATCTGTTCCATGTGGTCCTTGAGCGCCAGCTTGTGCAGCTTGATCTTCTTTTCTTCGATCTCGTCCTCCTGGGAGAGGAGGGACTTCTGGTTGATCTCCTGAAGCCGCCTCTCGTAGGCCTGGTGCTCTTCGTAGAGGCGGCGGAATTCGTCATCCGTCTTGATCAGCTCCGCCTTGAGCTCGTCGTGTTGAGACATACGTCTGCCTCCTTTGCCTGTCGGAAAGTGTTCGATGAAACGAGGAAAGCGGTCCGTCATGGACCGGTACCTGCGAATGGAAAAGAGACGAGGACGGCCGGCGGCGAGCGGGCTCACCGTACGACCGGCTCCGGGACACGGTCACGCCCCAATCCCCCTCGGGTGTGGCTGGCCGTGATGGGAAGAAGTGTCAGCATTGCGGTGCTAGCCCGAGAATAGCACCGGGGTGCGGGGGGATCAAGCAAGGGGAAACCGGCCCCGTCTCAGATCCCCAGCACGAAGATCAGCGCGTCCGTCCCGTCCCGGTAGTACCCCTTCCGGTGGCCGGTGCAACAGAAGCCGAGGCTCTCGTAGAGGTCGATCGCCGGCTTGTTGTCCACCCGGACCTCCAGGAAGCAGACCTGGACGTCCAGCTGGCGCAGTCGCTCCAGACCCTCGACCAGGAGCGCCCGGGCGAGCCCCTGGCGGCGGGCTTCCGGGTCGACCCCCACGCGCAGGAGCTCCGCCTCGCCCACCGCGTGCCGGAAAGCGGCGTAGGCGTCCGGCGGCCCTCCCTCGGTCCGGGAGGCGACCAGCAGCACGGCGTGGGGGTGGGCCAGCTCATAGGCCAGCATCTCGCGCGGCCATGGGTCCACGAACGCCAGCTCCTCCAGTTGGGCGATGCGGTCGAGGTCCGCCTCATGGGCGGAGCGGACGGCGGGCGGGGGAGCGGTCACGTCAGGGCGGGCACGCGGGGTTTGGGGAGGGTGACGGCGGGCGGGCGCGAGTAGATCGCCGAGGTGAGGAGCGCCGGGTCCCAGACCGTCTCCGGAGAGGCCGCCAGGAGGGCCGCCGTCGGCGCGAGCGGCCCCGGCTCCAGGAGGCGCAGATCCACAGGCCAGTTGGGGATCTCTCTCAGCCGCGACACCCCGAAGCCGGTTACCACCGCCTCCCCGCCTCCGGCCAGCCGCGGGATCTCGGGGCCAGGGAGCAGCTCCATCTCTCCCATCGGCCGACCGTCCTCGAAGGCCTGGGCGCTCCAGTCTCCCCGGAGGGCGTCCACGGCGGCGATCACCCTTCCACCCGTTCCCGCCGCGAGGGCCAGGACCTGGAGGGAGGGGAGGGCGGTGGCGGGAATCCCCAGCGCCTGGTGCAGCCCGAGCGCGGTGGCGAGGCCGATCCGCAATCCTGTAAAGCTTCCCGGCCCCCGCAACACTGCCAGGGCACTGAGATCGCCCGTCCCGATCCCCACCTCGTCGAGCACCTCCCGGACCATCTCCAGAAGGCGGGTGGAGGAGCGCTCCTGCTCGACCGAGCGCGCGGCCACCACCGCGCCGTCCCGGGCCAGGGCCACGCTGACGAGGGGGGAGCCGGTGTCGAGGGCGAGGAGGTGCATGGAGGGGAAATATATCGCGGCCGCCCGGGCCCCGGTGGGAGCAGGCTCTTTTTCCCTCTTTTCGTAACGTTATACTTCCCCGCGCATGTCCAGCCTGCCCGTCACGTCCCTGACTCCGATGATGCGCCAGTACCTTGAGGTCAAGGCGCAGCACCCCGACGCCCTGCTGATGTACCGCATGGGCGACTTCTTCGAGATGTTCTTCGAGGACGCCCGCACGGCGGCCCCGATCCTGGAGGTCCAGCTCACCGCCCGCCAGCGGGGGACCGAGAACGAGACCCCCATGTGCGGCGTCCCCCATCACGCCCTGGAGGCCTATCTCGGCAAGCTCCTCGCCGCCGGGCTCAAGGTGGCGATCTGCGATCAGGTGGAGGACCCCGCCCAGGCCAAGGGGCTGGTCAAGCGCGAGGTCACCCGCGTGGTCACCCCCGGCACGGTCTCCGATCCCGGCCTGCTCGAAGGGAAGGAGGAGAGCTTCCTCGCCGGGCTGGTCTGGGACCGCGACTCCGGGGCCGGCGCCTTCCTCGACCTCTCGACCGGCACCTTCTTCGTCCGCCGCTGGCGCACCCTCGAGGAGGCGGTGGAGGATCTCGCCCTGCTCCGCCCTCGCGAGGTGCTCTTCCATTCCGAGCGTGGCGAGGAGGGGTTCCCCATGGAGATCACCGATTGGGCCGAGCGCGAGTGCCCCTGCCGCACGCCGCTCGCCGGGGACCGCCTGTTCGACCCCCAGCGGGCCGGTGAGCTGCTGCTCCGGCAGTTCGGCGCGGGGACGCTGCGTGGCTTCGGATTGGAGGAGGGGGAGCCGGCGGTCAAGGCCGCGGCGGCGGCGCTCGCCTATGCCCAGGAGACCCAGCGGAACGGCCTCGCCCACGTGCGCGGGATCGCCGTCCGCGAGGCGGGCGACCGGCTGATCCTCGACGCCTCCACCCTCGCCAACCTGGAGGTCTTCGCCGGCCAGCGCGCCTCCGCCGCCGGCACCGGCCGTCGCCGGAGCACCCTGCTCGCCGTGCTCGACCGCACCGTCACCGCGCCGGGAGGGCGTACCCTGCGCGAGTGGCTCCGGAGGCCCCTGGTCAACCCGAAGGAGATCGCGGAGCGCCATCAGGCCGTGGGCATGCTGGTGGCGGACAACCCCCGGCGGGAGCGCCTCCGCGAGCGGCTGGCCCGCATGGCCGATCCCGAGCGGCTGGTGGCCCGCGCCGTGCTCGGCACCCTCACCCCCCGCGAGGCCGCGGCCCTGCGGGACGCCCTGGCCGAGGCCCCGGCCATCCTGGACGAGCTGGCCGCCCTCACGGCCACCGATCCGGGCGCCGCGCCCCTCCTCGAGCGGCTCGGCGAGACCGATCCCCTTCCCGAGCTGCACGCCGAGCTGGCGCGCACCCTGGAGGCGGCCCCGGCGCCCAACCTCCAGGAAGGAGGCGTGATCGCCGCCGGGGTCGATCCCGACCTCGACCACTACCGCTCGCTCACCCGCGACAGCAAGCGGCACATCCTCGCCCTGGAGGCGCGGGAGCGCGAGCGCACCGGGATCTCCTCGCTCAAGATCCGCTACAACAAGGTCTTCGGCTACTACCTGGAGGTCACCCGGGCGAACCAGGAGCGGGTGCCGTCCGACTACATCCGCAAGCAGACCCTGGTCAACGCCGAGCGCTACGTCACCCCCGAGATCAAGGAGCTGGAGGAGCAGATCCTCTCGGCCGAGGAGCGGCAGATCGCCCTGGAGCAGCGCTTCTTCCGCGAGCTGACCTCGAAAATCGCCGCCGAGTCGGCCGGGCTGATCGATCTGGCCGAAGCGGTGGGCGCGCTCGACGCCCTGGCCTCTTTCGCGGAGGTGGCGGCCCGCAACCGCTACGTGCGCCCGAAGATGGGGGAGGCGGGGGCCCCCCTGATCATCCGCGAGGGACGGCATCCGGTGGTGGAGCAGGCGAGCCGCGATGCCTTCGTGCCCAACGACGCCGAGCTGGACGGCGAGACGGCGCAGATCGTCCTCCTCACCGGCCCCAACATGGGGGGCAAGTCGACCTATCTGCGGCAGGTGGCGCTGATCGTCCTCATGGCCCAGGCCGGGAGCTTCGTGCCGGCCGACGAGGCGGTGATCGGCGTCTGCGACCGCATCTTCACCCGCGTGGGCGCCTCCGACGACCTCGCCCGCGGCGAGTCGACCTTCATGGTGGAGATGATCGAGACGGCCAACATCCTCCGCCACGCGACCGAACGGAGCCTGGTGATCCTCGACGAGGTGGGCCGCGGCACGGCCACTTTCGACGGCCTCTCCCTCGCCTGGGCGATCGTCGAGTACCTCCACGAGCACCGGCGGCCGAAGACCCTCTTCGCCACCCACTACCACGAGCTGACCGAGCTGGCCTCGCTGCTCCCCCGGGTGGTGAACCGGACGATGGCCGTCAAGGAGTGGGAGGAACGGATCGTCTTCCTGCGGCGGGTGGTGCCGGGGAGCGCCGACAAGTCCTACGGCCTCCACGTGGCGCGGCTGGCCGGGCTCCCTCCAGGGGTGATCGACCGCGCCGGGGAGATCCTGGCCAACCTGGAATCCCAGGAGTACGACCCCACCGGCAAGCCCCGCCTTGCCCGCGGCAGCGCGCCGGACACGGGTGAGCCCGCCCAGCTCACCCTCTTCGCTCCGCCCGAGCAGATCGTGGCTGGGGTGCTGCGGGACGTGGACGTGAACCAGCTCACGCCGCTGGCGGCGCTGAATCTGGTGCACAGCCTGAAGGCGCGGCTGGGGGGATAGGCGGGGGTGTAAGATCCCCCACCATGAAACCCGCCGATCAGGTCTTCGTGGGCATCCCCGGGCCGGAGCTGGACAAGGCATCGGCGGAGATCCTCGCCGCCCACCAGCCCGGCGGGGTGATCCTGTTCAAGCGCAACATCGAGGACGAGGAGCAGCTCAACGACCTGGTGATGGCCCTGCGCCGCATCCTCCCGGAGGCGGTGCTGGCCCTCGACGCCGAGGGGGGGCGGGTGGACCGGCTCAAGGACGTGGTGGGGCCGGCGCCCGCCGCCTCGTTCCTGGCCGGGAAGTCCCCCAGCTACTCCCTCCAGGCGGGGAACTGGATCGCCCAGTCGCTGCGCCTGTTCGACCTCGACGTCGATTTCGCCCCGGTGGTCGACCTCGACCGCGGCCTGGAGAACAACGCCCTCGACGGCCGCTATCTGGGCAAGACCCCGAAGGAGATCATCCCGCGCGCCCAGGCCTTCCTGCGCGGCCTGCACTCCGGCGGCGCGGGGGGCTGCATCAAGCACTTCCCGGGGCTGGGCGGGGCGGGGGAGGACACCCATTACCACATGTCCGCCGTCTACCTCCCCGCCGAGGAGCTGCGGCCGGACCTGGAGCCGTTCGCGGCCCTGTCGCGCCTCGCCGGAGCGGTGATGGTGGGGCACGCCCTCTATCCCGCCTACGACCCCTCGATGCGGCCGGCGACCCTCTCGCCCGAGGTGATCGGCGGCGTCCTCCGCGGCCGCCTCGGCTTCGACGGCCTCGCCTTCAGCGACGACATGGAGATGAAGGCGCTCGACGAATGGGGAGACCTCCCCGAGCGCTGCCAGGCCGCCTTCGCCGCCGGCTGCGACGTGCTCATGCTCTGCCACACCCTGGAGGCCCTCCCCGAGATCGTCGAGCGGATCGCCCACCCCGGTCTCGCCGAGCGCATGGCCGACGCCAACCGCCGCCTCGACACCTACCGCCAGCGCCTGATCACCCTGCGCTCCGCCCGCGAGTACGTGGACTTCATGCGGAACAACACCCAGGGAGAGAGGCTGGAGAGGGTGCGGCAGGCGCTGGCGCAGATTCAGGAGGAAAGGGCCTGAGGACTGACACGGACGGGCACGAAGAGGGTGCCCGTCCGTGTTACCCCTGCTGAGCCTCCCCGCCCGCCACCCGCTTCCCCTCCTCGACCGGGCGGGGGAAGTGGTGCGGTGTGGGGCCGATCACCCGGTCCCTCCCCTCGGCCTTCGCCTGATAGAGGCGCTGGTCGGCGCAGCGGAGGAGCTCGGCGGGGGAGTCGCCGTCGTCCGGCCAGATAGCCACCCCGATGCTCACCGTCACGCTCGCGGGCTTCGACCGCCCCGGCAGGGCGATCGCCTTCACCGCCACCACCCGGCGGAACCGCTCCAGCAGATCGGTGGCCCGGCCGCTCATCACCCCAGGGAGGATCAGGGCGAACTCCTCGCCGCCGTAGCGCGCCACCACGTCGGTGGCCCGGCAGGAGCCCCGCAGGGTGTGGGCGACCGCCCGCAAAGCTTCGTCCCCGCCCGCGTGACCGTAGGTGTCGTTGAACTTCTTGAAGTGATCGATGTCCAGCATGGCCACGGCGAAGCGGCCGTCCTCGCGGCGGGCGAAGGCCACCTCCCGCTCGAGCTGCTCCATGAACACGGCCCGGTTGAGCAGGCCGGTGAAGCGGTCGCGGGTGGAGAGCAGGCGCAGCTCGCGCGAGCGCACCACGATCGTCGCCGCGATGAAGGTCGCCCCGGAGAGCTGGGCCAGCGGGGCGAAGACCGAGGCGTGCAGGTCCCAGCGCCAGTCGGCGTAGGCGATCACGGCCGAGTACTGCACCAGGGCCAGAAGGCCGGTCAGGATGCAGATCCGCGCGTCATAGCGCAGGCTGGTGGCGGCGATGGCCAGGAAGTAGACCGGGAACAGCCCGAGATTGTTGACCGCCTCCTCCGGCCGGCCCAGGAAGAGGAAGACGGCGAGCATGGCGCTCACCAGGCTGACGTCGAGGACGCTGCTGACGAAGCCGATCCAGCTCTTCCCCCACCGGCGGTTGGTCGCCGAATAGAGGACGAGGGCCAGAACCAGGCCGATGGTCCCGGTGGCGAGCAGGGCCAGGGGATCGTAGCCGCCCGGTCTCTGGAGCAGGGCGTCGATGGGAAAGTAGAGCAGGGCGACGACGATCAGCAGGCGCACGCCCGCGACCAGCAGCTCGCCGCCGAATCCGGCGGTCGAGATCTCTGGCTCGGGGGCGCTCCAAACGCGTCGCCACAGGGGTGGCTCCGGCGCGGTCTTCTCCAATTCACTCATTGCGCGGGTCTTCTCCCGCTCGCTTCCCTGGAACCGATCGCGGGCGGGGGCCGCAGGGCCTCGCCCGACTCATAGACCTACAACGAAATCAGTAGGTGAACTGTAGCACGGCGGAGCGCTCTTCAGTCAGTCTCCGTGAGCACCCAGACACCGTTGGAAGTGGCGGCGTAGATCCGCCGGGGATCGCCCGGATCGGCGACCAGGGCGAAGATGCTCTGGACCCGCAGTCCGCGGCTCCAGTCCTGCCAGGTGGCGCCGCCGTCGTCGCTCCGGAGGACGCTGACGCTGCCGGCGGGCACCGTGTAGAGCCGCACCGGGACCCTGGAGGCGAGCAGGACGAAGAGGTTCTGATCCGCCAGCTGGGAGCCGGTTTGGCTCCACGTCTGGCCGCCGTCCGTGCTCTTCCAGACTCCGAAGCCCGCGGTGGCCGCCCACACCCGGTCGGGATCGCCCGGGTCCACCGCCAGGGCCGTGATCCCGCCGTCGACCCCCGGCAGGCCGGCGTCGGCGGGAGCCCAGGTGGCGCCGCCGTCGTCGCTGCGGGAGACCCCGCCATGGCAGTGGGAGGTGGCGTCGAATTGGGCGCTGGCGAGATAGAGGACCGAGGCCGTGGAGGGGGCCACCGCGAGGTCGCCGAAGCCGCAGAAGGTATTGGGGGGGCCGCTCGACCGCAGCTCCCAGGTGCTGCCATCATCCGTGGAGCGGTAGAGCCGGCTCGTCCCCGCCGCGAGGCCGAGGCCCTCGGCGTAGATCGTGGACGGGTCCGAGGGGGCCACCCGGATCTGGCGAACGTCGAGCGAGAGGGCGTCGAGCGCCACCTGCCAGGTAGCGCCGTTGTCCGCCGACCTCTGGAGAACGTAGGTCGTCAGGGAATGGGGGACCTGGAGCAGCACGCCCGCGAAGACGTCCCTGGAAGCGGCCAACTGGTTGAGGTAGGCCGTGCTGCTGGGCGAGGTGGCCCGGGCCCAGCGCGTTCCGCGGTTGGCGCTGCGGAACAGGGCCCTTCCGACCGTCGTCCAGAGCCGGTCCGGGTCCTGCGGATCGGCCGCCAGCAGGGAGGTCTCAAGGCCGGTCATCCCCTGGCTCCGCCGGGTCCAGGAGGCGCCGCCGTCGTCGCTGCGCAGGACGCCCCCGAGCGGCCGCGCCGCCGATCCGGCGTAGACCCGCTGGGGGGCCCCGGCGTCGAGGGCGGCCGAGGTCAGGCCGGCCAGCCCGGGGACGGTGGACCAGCGCCCGCCGCCGTCGGTCGAGCGCGAGAGGGTCCCCCCGGAGCCCACGGCATAGAGGGTGCGCGGCGACCGCGGGGCGACGGCGAGCGCCGCGCCGAAGATGTTGGACGGGGCGGCGGCGCGCTGCCAGGAGAAGCCGCCATCCGCCGACCGGTAGAGGCCGAGCGCGGCGATGTAGACGTAGGCGGTCCTCCGGTCGGAGGGCGCGAGGGCCAGCAGGTCGATGGCGGCCACGGGCAGCCCATGGTCCACCCGCTTCCAGGAGAGGCCGGCGTCGGCGGTGCGGAAGAGGCCCTCCGAGGTGGCCGCGAAGGCGGTGCCGGCCGGCCGCGCGGCGAAGGCGACCACCCGGGCGGTGAAGCCGGTGGTGGTGGGCAGGCCGTGGGTGGACGGCTGCCAGGAGGCTCCGGCGTCGGTGCTCCGCCAAAGGCTCTGGTTGAACGCCAGGAGCAGGCGGCGGGGGTCCGAGGGATCGACCGCCAGGCTCACGGGAAAGTTGAAGATCGTCGCCGGCAGGCCGGCGCCGGACGGGGCCCAGGTGGCGCCGCCGTCGGTGCTCTTGAGCATCCGGAGGCTCCGGCTCGCCGGAAAGGTGCTCACCCCCACCCAGAGGGTCGAGGGGTGGACCGGATCGACCGCCACGGCGCTGGCGGGGAGCGCCAGGAGGCTCGTCGTCCAGGAGCCGCCGCCGTCGGCGGTCTTGAAGATCCCGAACGGAGTGGTGGCGTAGACCGTGCCGGACTGCCTGGGATCGGCGGTCAGGGTCTGGACGAAGCCGCCGAAGGGGCCCAGCGGCGCCCACGCCGGCGGGAGCGCCCGGGCGGCGGGGGCGAGCGCGAGCAGGAGGACGGCCAGCAGGCGGAAGCGGAACCTCATGATGATCTCCTCAGTCGGTTTCCGTGAGCGCCCAGACGCCGTTCGTCGTCGCGGCGTAGATCCGGCGGGGATCGCCGGGATCGGCGGTGAGGGCCGTGATGCTCTGGGCCCGCAGCCCGCGGGTCCACCCCTGCCAGGAGGCGCCACCGTCGTCGCTGCGGAAGACCCGGTTGCCGTCGACCACCGCGTAGAGCCGTCCGGGGAGCGTGGAGGCGAGCAGCGCGGAGACCGTGTGCCCGGCGAGCTCGGTGCCGGCCCGCGACCACGTCTGGCCGCCGTCCGTGCTCTTCCAGACGCCGTCCCCCGCCGGAAAGGCCACGCCCGCTCCGATCCCCGCGTAGACGATCCGCGCGTCC
>JAICSG010001137.1 GCA_025937035.1 Thermoanaerobaculia bacterium
AGCTGGTGCGCAACGCGCCCTTCGTGGAGCTCGGCTACATGATGGGACTCGACGGCGGCACCCTGGCGCTGTCGTTCAACCGCGACCTCCTGGACGAGCGCCAGCGCTCGCTCGCCGCCAAGGTGCGCGAGACCGACGTGCGCCAGCGCCCCTGGTTCAAGGCCGTGGCGCGGCACTGGCGGACGACGCTGATCCCGCCCTATGAATCGATGCAGAATTCCGAAGCCTGCTTCACCGTCTGCACCCCCCTGCACAACGGCGACGGCTCGATCGCGGCCGTGCTGGGGATCGACATCAACGTGACGGGCTGGACGCGGATCTGACGCTGTCATGGGAGCAACGGATCCCAAGGAGAGCCGCTCCCGGCGCGAGGGGACCCACCTGCTGGTGCGGGCCGGCGAGTACACCTGCGCCCTGCCGCTGGGGGCGGTGCGGCGGGTGGTGCGGGCGCTGACCGTACACCCTCTGCCCGGCGCGGCCGGCGAGCTCGAGGGTCTCGCGGAGTTCGGCGGCGAGCCGCTGCCGGTGCTCAACCTGGCCCGGCTGGTGAACGCCTCGCCGGGGGCCAACCCCTCCTATCCGGTGACCGTCGTGGTGCGGGTGGGCCCGGCGGACGGCCGGGAGATGCTGGGGCTGGCGGCGGACGCGGCGCTGGAGGTGGTCCACGTGCCGCCCGATTCGATCGTGGCCGGCGAGGGTGGCTTCCTCCAGGGGGAGGCGCCGCTGGGTGGCGAGGTGGTGCGCATCCTCAATCTGGAAGCCCTGGGGAGCTGACGGTTGAGCGTGCCGCACGCCCCGGGGTTCCTCCTGATGCGCCGCGCGGGCGGCGTCTGGGGGATCGCCAACGGCGAGGTGGAGGGGCTGGCGCGGGACGGCGCCGGCTACCGCGTCGCGGCCGGCGGCGAGGAGCTCGCCGCGGACGAGATCCTGGGCGTGGTGACCGATCTGCGCGTGGTCCCCACGGCGCCGGCCCTGCGGCGGTTCTGGCCCGAGGAGCCGGCCGGCATGGCCGTACACGCCGGGGTGCCGCTGGTGGTGGTGGACCCGCGCCGTCTGCCCGCCGCTTTGCGATGTGCGGGAGCGGAGACCGCAGGAGAGGACGAAACCGATGAGTGAGCCGTTCGTCGAATCGTACAACCACGCCCGGACGGGGCTGTTCATCCTGGGCGGCATCGCCGTGGCCGGCCTGCTCCTGCTCCTGGGCGCGCAGGCCCAAGGCGGCCCGGAGTGGATGTTCAACGCCTTCCTGCTCATCTCGATCGGCGTCATCGCGCTCTACGTGAAGGTGGTCTACCGCTCGCAGCAGAGCCTGCGCGTCCAGGTGGAGGGCACCGAGCGGCGGCGCGAGGAGATCGAGACCACGCTGGTGCGCGCCCTCGACCGCCTGCGGGCCGGCGACCTGGTCAACTGCTCGGGGGCTGCCGGGGCGCTGCCGGACCGGCTCTCGCTGGCCCTCTCCAACGCCACCAACGCGCTCGACGTGCTGGCGCAGCAGATCCAGTCGAGCTCGATCGAGGTGGCCTCGGCGGCCAATTCGGTCAACGAGATCGCCTCCGAGCTGGCCTCGGGCTCCTCGGAGCAGGCGGCCTCGGTAGTCGAGATCACGGCGGCCATGGAGGAGCTGGCCCGCACGGCGTCCCAGATCGCCGGCAACGCCTCCTCCCAGGCCGACCTCGCGCAGGCGGCGGAGGAGAGCGGCACCACCGGACAGGGGGCGGTCGAGGAGGCGGTGGACGGCGTCGAGGAGGTCAAGAAGCGGATCTCCGGCATCGCCAGCCGC
>JAICSG010000503.1 GCA_025937035.1 Thermoanaerobaculia bacterium
ACGCCTATTCGGACAGCAAGATGGAGGCGGAGCAGATCGCCCTCACCTCGGGCCTGCCCGTCGCCGTGCTCCAGCCCACCGCCGTCTACGGCCCCTATGGCGGCGTCTGGACCGAGGCGGTGATCCGCGCCCTCAAGACCGGCAAACAGATCCTGGTCAACGGCGGCGACGGCTTGGGCAACGCGGTCTACGTGGACGACCTGGTGAGCGCCATGCTGCTCGCGGCGGTCCAGGATGGCGCGGTGGGGGAGGCCTTCCTCATCTCCGGCGAGGAGCCGGTGACCTGGCGCGAGCTCTATGGCCGCTTCGAGCACATGCTGGGCGCCGAATCGCGGACCGTGGACATGACCGAGGCCGAGGCGCTCGCCTTCTGGAAGAGCTGGAAGAGGTCCCAGCCGCACATGGTGGGCGAGGCCTTGCGCATCCTGAAAGGCGAGCAGCCGGTGCGCGAGCGGATCGAGCGCACGCGCGAAGGGGTCTGGCTGCGCGAGATGGCGAGCACGGTCCTCCCGGAGACCGTCCAGCAGCGGATCAAGGCCAAGATGCGGAGCAACGCGCGCCCCACCCCGCGGCAGGACGAGCTGCCGGTCCATCCGCTGACCCCGGAGCTGATCCGCTTCCTCCGCGCCCGTACCCGCGTCCGCATCGACAAGGCCAGGCGTCTCCTGGGCTACCGGCCGGCCTTCGACTTCGCCACCGGCATGGACCTCACCGAGCAATGGGCGCGCTGGGCGAACCTCCTCTAGACGAAGTCTTCGCCCCTTCGGGGCCCGGGGGGGAGGGCTCCACCGAGCAACGCGTCCTCCGCTCGACCTTCGCCTCCTACGCGATCCAATTCGCCCGGCTGGGCATCAACTTCGGGGTGAAGATCGCCCTCGGCCGGCTGATCCTGCCGGAGGGGCACGGCCTCTACGAGCTGGCGCTGCGCATCGTCACCGTGGCCTCGGCCGTGCGCGATCTTGGGCTTCCTTATCAACTGGTGCGCGACAAGAGCCGGCCCTACGGCACGGTGCTCGCCATCACGGTGGCGCTGGGGGCGCTGATCACCCTGGCGCTGGTGGCGCTGGCGCCTCTCTTCGGGCCGTTCAACGCCGACCTGCCGTTTGTTCTGCGGGTGTTCGCCGTCTGGGTGCTGCTGGACGGCCTGGCGGTGGTCCCGCGGGCCTTCTTCGAGCGCGAGCTGACCATCGGCAACCTGGTGGCGCCGGAGATCTGGCGCGGCGTGGTGATGGCCGTCGTCTCGGTGGCTCTCGCCTTTTGGGGATGGCAGCACTGGAGCCTGGTGATCGGCGACCTCGTGGGCGCCGCGCTCCTCGCCGGCTACTCCTGGGCCAAGGCGTGGGGGAAGATCCCGCTGAAGGTCGAATGGGACCAGGCGTCCGGCCTCGTCCGCAAGAGCTTCTTCCTCTTCCTGATCTGGATCACCCTGCAGCTCGTCACCTACATCGACATCTACATCGTCGACTGGTACCGGGGCACGCAGACGGTGGGCCTCTACGCCCGCTCCTACTGGATCGCCTTCGTGGTGGCCACGATCGTCTATCCGCGCGCCTTCTTCCCCACGCTGATGGCCTACATCGATAACCGGCCACGCTTCGTGGAATTCTTCCGCCTCGGCTCGGTGCAGCTCCTCGGCTGCCAGGTGGTGGCCAGCTACTTCCTGTTCTTCAACGCCGAGCGGACGCTGGGCATCCTGTTGGGAGAAAACTGGGTCGTGGCGGCGCCGATCCTGCGGGTGCTGGCCTTCATCCCCTTCTTCGATCAATTCACCATGCTGGGCGGCGAGATGCTCAAGGCCGAGCACCGGGACGGCCGGTGGCTCTGGATCGAGATCCTCAACCTGGTCTCCCTGGTGGGCTTCGGCATCCTGCTCACCCTGCGGTACGGCGCGCCGGGGATGGGCGCCGCCAACTACCTGCTGGCCGGCAATCTCCTGATGGCCTGGGAGGTGGCGCGGCTGTTCGGCCCCCGCTTCCGCACCCTGGTGGGGGATTTCGCTCTGCTGTACCTCGTCCCCCTGCCGTTCTTCGCCCTGGCGGCCTGGCTGGGCCCGCCGGGGAGCTGGACGCGCTTCCTCGCCTCTCTCGTGGCCGCCGCCCTCGCCGCCGGAGCCCTCGCCGCCCGCTACTGGCGGCCGTTCCGGACCTTCTTCAAGGGCGATCCGGCCGCTGTGACACAATAGGTGTCGCTTTCCAGGAACCAAAATGTCCGACTCTTCCTCCCGCAAGCTCCCCCTCGGCCTGGCCGTCCTGCTCCTGATCTTCAGCCTCTGGGCCGTCTGGCTCATCCATCGCACATCCTTCGTAGTCGAAGGGCAGCGGTATTACTGCCTGTTCGACGACGCGATGATCTCCATGTCCTACGCCCGCAACCTCGTCGAGGGGCACGGGCTCGAATGGGCCCGCTTCGGCGAGCCGGTCGAGGGGTTCACCCATCCGCTCTGGATGTTCCTGATGGTGCCGGTCAACCTGCTGCCGATCGCCCTTCAGGACCGCAGCCTGCCCATGCAGCTCCTCTCGTGGCTCTGCCTGGCCGGCGCCATCGCCGCCGTCCGCAGGCTGATGCTCGACCATTTCTCTCCGCCGGGGGAGGCCCACTGGCTGCCGGCCGCCGTGCTCACCGCCTTCTACTACCCGCTCGCCTACTGGTCGCTGATGGGGATGGAGACCGGCCTCCAGGCGCTCCTCGCCGTGGTGGCGGTGCAGCTCGCGCTCACCACCGCCCATTCCGATCGGGACCGCAATTTCTCCCTCTGGATCGTCTGCGCGGCGGCCTTCCTGTTGCGCATGGACATGCTCCTGCTGGTGGGGGCGGTGCAGCTCTACGTCCTGCTCCATCGCGGCTTCCGGCAGATCCGGACCCGGAGCTGGCTCGCCGGCTTCGCCCTCTTCTGCGGCATGACCCTGGCCTACGGCGTCTTCCGCGAGCTCTACTACCACGACCTGCTGCCCAACACCTACTACCTCAAGCTCTACGGCGTGCCGCTCGCCGTCCGCCTGCTGCGCGGCTCGGCCGTGCTGGCGGAGTTCGTCCGCGATCACCTGCTGGTGCTGCTGGCCGCGGGGCTCGGCACGGCGGCCTTCCTGCGGCGCAACCAGCGGCTGATCCTGCCGGCGGCGATCTTCGTCCTCTACTGCGCCTACAGCGTCTACGTGGGCGGCGACGCCTGGGACGACGACCTGCCGATCCGGGCCAACCGCTTCATCTCCTTCGTCATGCCCCTCCTCTTCGTGCTCCTCAACGCCACCCTGAACGAGATGCTCGCGATTTGGCAAGGGGGGCGGCGGGGGAGGGAGACCGCGGACGGCGATCCGGCCGGGCGACTCGTCCTCGGCGCCGCCACGGTGATCGCCCTGCTGATCGTCAACGGCCTCTGGCTCTCCGACAAGGCCAACGACAACTGGCGCGAGCTCGCCCTGGTCAACCGTCCGCCGATGACCACGCGGCACCAGCGAGTGGTGGGCCAGCTCCTCGCCTTCGAGAAGTTCGTCAAGCCCGGCGCCACGGTGGCGACCGCCTGGGCGGGCATCCCGGCCTACTTCTCGAATTACAAGATGATCGACATCCTCGGCTACAACGACCGGGTGATCGCGCACAGCGTGCCGGTGACGCCGCTCGACGAGGACAACTTCGACACCTTCCGGCCCGGGCACTCCAAGTGGAACGAGCAGCGCCTGCTCGCCGAGCAGAAGCCGGACGCCTTCTTCCAGATCTGGGGGATCAAGCGGGGGATGGGCCCCGTGGCCAAGGTCATGCCCGGCTACGGCTACCGGCGGCGGGCCAAGTTCTGGGTGCGGACGGACTCGCCGTTCGTCGACCTCCAGAACGCGCCGCCCCCGCCGCCCGAGGACAACGCCGAGCCGGCGGCGGGCAACGATTCCGGCAATCAGGGAGGCGATCAGGGCGATCAAAGCAGCGGCAGCGATTCGCCCGGCCAGACCGGCTGATGAATCCCTGGATCAAGCGCACTCTGCTCGTCCTGATCAGCTTGGTGGTGGCGCTGATCCTGAGCGAGATCGCGCTGCGGATCGCGGGGTTCTCCTACCACCTGCGGCCGGAGCAGATCCAGTTCGGCTGGCCCAAGAC
>JAICSG010000135.1 GCA_025937035.1 Thermoanaerobaculia bacterium
AGGCGGCGCGAGATCTCCACGGCGGATCAGCTTCTCCGGCATGGCGCGTTTTCTCCAGGGCAAGGCCGGATTCTCCAGGACGGCGCGGCTTCTCCGCGCCAGAATTGGCTTCTCTGGCTTGGATCGGCTTCTCCGGCTTGGATCAGCTTCTCCAGGGCGGAGTCAGCTCCTCCAGAGCAGAGCCGCTTCTCCAGCTTGGCGCGAGGTCTCCAGGCCAGAGCCGTTTCTCCAGGACGGCGCGGCTTCTCCACGCCGGAGTTGGCTTCTCCAGACGACTCAGGAATCCCGCCGCACGAACGGGTACCGGTCCCGCACCCGCCGCGAGACGAAGCTCCCCTTGGACGGCGCTTTCAGGAGGGCGCGGTAGACCTTCTCGGGGACGTTCAGGTAATCGTAGACGGCGCCGCTGGCGAACTCGACTTCCAGGACCGAGGAGCGGTCATCGTAGCCGACCGAGGAGATGGCGGAGGAGGTGACGTGGTTCCGGTGCATCGCGGGTTCCTTCCAGGGAGAACCCCGCGCCGGGAGATCTCCCTGGACGGAACCTGATGCAATCCGGATACCGCCTGAAGAGGAAAAGTGTCTAGATGACGATCCCTTTGAGCTGGACTTCCATCGTCGGGACCTTGGGGCTGTCGGTGTGGATCGTCAGCTTGCCGGTAAAGGGTCCCTTGGGGAGCCCGGGGTTGACGACTACCCGCACCTGGTACTCGCGCCCCTCGTTGATCGGCTCCAGCTTGGCGTCGATCCCCTTCGGCAGGCTCGCATCGATGCTCGTCACCTTGATCGGCTCGGTCGCGAAGTTGCGGATGTCGAGCGACCGCTTCAGGGGCTCCTTGAGCTCGATGTTCCCGAAGTCGGCGGTCGGCGGCGTGACGGCGATCACCGGCCGCACGAAGCCGGAGACGGGGATCTGCACCACCTTCTGCTTCGGGTGGTTGGTGTGCACGGTCACGTAGTCCGCCAGCGGGCCCACCTTGGCGTTGTTCGAGAGCTTCATCTCGACCTTCCACTGCTTCCCCTTGGCCTCGGGGAGCCGCTCCTCGGGCTTCGCCTCGTGGTAGGTGACCGTCAGGTAGGGATACGGCGAGTCGGCGCCGGTGATGTCCCAGGACGCGCCGTCGGGAGCCCAGAGGGTCTGGACGATGTTCCCCTCCTGCGGCTCGCCCTGCACGGTGATGTAGCGGGCGTAGCCCGGCTTGACCGCGATGTAGGGCTGGACGTTGGCGTGCACCGTCAGCTCGATCTGCGGGTGGTCGGGGTCGTTGGTGAAGACGCTGACCCCCTTGGAGATCGGGCCGTTGAAGGTGCTCGAATCGACCTCCGCGTGCACCTTGCCCGTCGCCCCCGGCTTGATCACCTTGTCAAATTGGGCCACCGTGCAGCCACAGGCCGGCTGGACGTTCGTGATCTGGAGGTCGGCGTCCCCCTCGTTCTTGATCACGAAGTCATTGATGATCTTCTCCCCCTTGGGGACGGTCCCGGCGTCCTTGACCGGCTCGGCCACGGTCGCCTTCGGCTTGCCGGCGGCCAGCAGGGAAGCCGCGACCAAAAGGGCGGCGCAAAGTGCCAAAATGACGGTCTTGATCTGACGGTGCATACGTCCTGCTCCTTCTTGGGTGTGGATGACGGCTCGGGCAATGCTACACTCCGGGCCCTTAAAACGAGAAATTCCCCTAGAGAAATCCACCTTGAGCTCTTCCAAGCTAGACATCTACTTCATGGCGATCGGTGGTACCGGGATGGCTCCGCTCGCGTGCCTTTTGCAAGAGCAGGGCCATAGGGTCCGCGGCACCGACGGACCCCTCTATCCCCCCATGAGCACCCTGCTCGAGCGGGCCGGCATCCACCCCATGGTCGGGTACGACCCCGCCCATCTCGAGCCCCGTCCGGACCTGGTGGTGATCGGCAACGCCATCCACCGGAACAATCCGGAGGCGGTCGAGGCCGAGCGGCTGGGCTTATCCCTCGTCTCGATGCCCCAGGCGCTCGGGCGCTTCTTCCTCGATCACCACCGCTCGCTGGTGGTGGCCGGCACCCACGGCAAGACCACCACCACCGCCATGGCCGCCTGGGTCTACACCGCCTGCGGCCGCGACCCCGGCTATCTGATCGGCGGCGCCCCCAAGGACCTGCCGGCGAGCTTCCACGACGGCGCCGGCGACCGCTTCATCATCGAGGGGGACGAGTACAACGCGGCCTACTTCGACCGCGGCCCCAAGTTCCTCCACTATCAACCCGAGACGCTGATCCTGACCAGCGCCGAGTACGACCACGCCGACCTCTACCCGACCGAGGAGGCGCTCTGGAGCGCCTACGAGCGGCTGATCGATCTGCTCCCCGAGAGCGGCTTCCTGGTGGCCTGCGGCGACACCCCCAAGGTGCGGGAGCTGGCCAGCCGGGCCCGCTGCCGCGTCCTTTTCTACGGGCTGGCGGCGGACAACGACCTCCATCCGCTGGGAGAGATCGAGGCCCTGCCCGAGGCGAGCCGGTTCCGCGTCCAGGATGAGGAAGCGGGGGAGGTCGAGATCACCCTGCCGCTGGCGGGCGGGCACAACGTCTCCAACGCCCTGGCCGTGTGGGCCGCGGCCCGCCGGGACGGCATCCCCGCCGCGGACGTGGCCGCCGCCTTCGCCCGCTTCCACGGGGTCCGGCGACGCCTGGACGAGCTCGGCACGGCGCGCGGGGTGACCGTGGTGGACGACTTCGCCCACCATCCCACGGCGGTCGAGAAGACGCTGGAGGCTCTGCGCCAGCGCTATCCCGGCCAGCGTCTGGTGGCGCTCTTCGAGCCGCGCAGCCTCACCGCCGGCCGTCACTTCTTCTTCGAGCCCTACCGCCAGGCCTTCGCCGGCGCCGACCGCGTGCTCTTCGCGCCCATCTTCCACAGCGGCCGGCTCACCCCCGAGGAGCGCCTCGACTTCGGCGCCCTGGCCGAGGCCCTCACCACGGGCGGCGTGCCCGCCGAGGTCTCCACGGACAACGAAGGGCTGCTGCGGCAGGCCCTGGAGGAGGCCCGCGAGGGGAGCGTGCTGGTGACGATGTCCTCGGGGTCGTTCGAGGGGATGCCGTACAGGTTGATGGAGGCGCTCAAGAGGTAAGGCGCTCTTCCAGGATCGGAATCTCCCGCGGCAGCTTCAGATCCGCCGCCGACACCCCCCGCACGGCCGCCTCCGGAATCAGCCCGATCACCTCGGTCTCGATCACCCCGGTCCCCATCGCCGCCGCCTCCGCCTCGACCCGCCGGAGGGCGGTCAGGATCGGGGTCCGGCGGTAGTCCACCAGGTTCATGCTCACTTGGGCGAGATCGCGGCTGGCGAGGTGGACCCCCATGGCCCGCACCGCCGGCAGGCCGCCGCCGGATTCCCGTACCCGCCGGGCGATGGCACGGGCCACCGACACGTCCGCGGTCGCCAGCACGGCATTGAAGGCGATCAGGAAGAAGCGCGCGCCGATCACGGTCGCTCCGGCCGTGGGGTGGGGATGGGACGGTCCGAAATCCGGCGCCCAGGCGGGATCGGCCAGCCTGGCCGCCAGCCCCTCGAAACCGCCGCGCCGGATATCCGCTAGAAGCGTCCGCTCCGGCCTTCGGGCCGCCCTTTCATAGAGATAAACGGGCAGGCCGAGCCGGGCCACGACAGGTGCCAGCCGATTGGCGGCCGCGACCGCGACTTCCATGGGGGTGTCCCCCAGGGGCACGAATGGCGTCACGTCCACGGCCCCGATCCGGGGGTGGACCCCCTGATGGCGGTTGAGGTCGATCTCCGCGATCGCCGCCTCGTAGAGGGCCAGCAACCCCTGGTGGAGACTCTCCGGCTCGCCCGCCAGGGTCAGCACCGAGCGGTTGTGGTCGGGATCGGAGGAGAAGTCGAGCAGCCGCACCCCCGGACCCGACGAGGCCGCCGCCGCCAGCCGCGCCACCACCTCGGGACGCCGGCCCTCGCTGAGGTTGGGGACGGTTTCGAGGAGCGGCACGGGGGGAGGATACCGTAGGGCGTTGGACGCCGACGCATTCCTCTGCTACGATATGTCTCGCTTTTTCAGAATCAGTCCAAATCCATTCGCCTGAGAGAGATGAGCTACTCCGGTAATCCCGCGCTTTCGTCCGACGTCAAGCAGCGGATCCTCAGCACCTTCGACCAGACGTTGGAGCTGGCCCGCGAAGGCAACCGCCAGGAGGCTCTCCTGGGGTGCGACTTCGTGCTGCGGATGGATCCCCAGTTCCAGCCCGCCCACCGGCTGCAGGACCGGCTCCGCTCCACCACCGGCCCGGTCCAGGTGGACGACCTCCAGGCCGGCCCCTCGATCGAGGACCCGTTCGCCAGCCTCGACGGCCTGAGCCTCGATCTCCCGGACGCGCTCCCCGGCGGCTTCGGCTTCGGTGGCGGCGGCAGCGACGGCGGCGCCCTCCGCGCCGAGCTCCAGTCGCTGCTCGACCAGCGCCGGTTCCAGGAGCTGATGACCGCCGCCCAGCGGCAGCAGGCCGCGGTGATGGCCGATCCGGAGCTCCAGCGCCTCGTCGGCGAGGCCCAGGAGCGGATGGAGGCGGAGCCCTACGTCCAGAAGTTCCTGAGCGGAGCGCGGCAGGCGCTGCAATCCGGCGACATGGTCGAGACCAGCCGGCTGCTCGACAAGGCCCGCGCCCTCGACTCGGCGCACCCTGGGATCGCCGAGCTCGACCAGGCCCGGGCCAAGGCCGCCCAGCCGCTCAAGCTCCCCTCGGCGATCAAGACCGGGCCGATGCCCATCACCCTGCCCACCGGCGCCGACTCCGAGACCGACCGCCGCATCCGCGAGCTCCTCGACGAGGGGCAGGCCGCCTTCGACTCCGGCGATCCCCAGGGGGCGATCGACTCCTGGTCGCGCATCTTCCTGATCGACATCGACCACGAGGAGGCGGCGCGCCGGATCGAGATGGCGCGCAAGCTCAAGGCCGAGTCCGAGCGGCAGGCGGAGGAGATCTTCCACGACGGCGTGGCGCGGCTGGAGGCCGGCGACCACGCGGGGGCCCGGTCCGCCTTCCAGCGCGTGCTGGAGATCCAGCCCGGCTACTTCGCCGCCCGCGAGTACCTGCAGCAGCTCGAAGCCGCCCGGCCGGCGCCGCCCCCCCGTCCCACCGGGAGCCGCGAGGCGGTGCCCGTCGAGCCCCCGCCCGCCAGGGCCGCCCGCGAGGCCGCCGGGCACGATCTCAAGGAAGAGATCCTGGTGCCGCCCGACCCCTTCGAGGAGGCCGAGGCCGCCGCCCGCCGTCCGGCCAAGCGGACCGCCGCCCCGCGCCGCGACAGCGGACGCAGCCGCCGCCTCTTCCTGCTGGTCGGGGGCGCCGTGCTGCTGATCGTGCTGGCCGCGGGCGGCTACGTCCTGATGAACCGCGACCAGATCTTCCCCAACTCGCGGGAGGAGCCCAAGGCCGCCGCCGTTCCGAAGGGTGCGGCGAACGACCCCATCGCTCGCGCCGAACGGCTTCACAAGGCGGGCCGGACCCCCACGGCCGTCAACCAGCTCAAGCGCATCCCGCCGGGAGATCCCAACTTCCAGCGGGCCCAGAAGCTGATCGCCGAGTGGGGCGGCGGAGCGGCGGCGGCGCCGGCCGGAGCGGGAGCCACGGGCACCGCGGCGGCTCCGGGCGCCGCTCCCGGCACCCCGGGCGCGCCTCCTGACGCGGAGGCGGCCGCGCGGCGCGCGACCCTGATCGCCGCCGCCCGCCAGCTCGCCGCGGCGCACAACAACGTGCGCGCCGCCGGACGGCTGGAGCAGGCCGCCCAGATCGCAAAGCTGGAGGGGGACGACGCCAGGCTCATGGACGACCTCAGGAAGCAGCTCGAGCCGATCGCGGCCCAGGTCGCCCTCTTCCAGCAGCACGAGTGGGAGCGCGCCCTCCCCGATCTCTGGCGCATGCACGAGAAGGATCCGGGCAACCGCGACGTCACCCAATTGATCGTCGACTGCTACTACAATCTGGCGGTGCGCGATCTCCAGCGGGCCGACGCCGCCAAGGCGGCCGAGAAGCTGAAGGAGGCGCTCGATCTCCGGCAGGATGACGAGACCTTGAAACGGGACTACCTGTTCGCCCAGACCTATCAGGAGCGGTCGAAGGACCTGCTGTACCAGATTTACGTGAAATATCTGCCGTTCCGCTGATGCGACGCCCGGGCAAGACCGACGAGCCGGAAGAGCCGCTGCTCTTCGATCTCCCCCTTTCCGCTCCCGGCGAGGAGTTGGAAGAGGAAGAGCTTCCGATCGCGCCGAAACGGCGGGCTTCCTCCAGTGAGACCCGGCGGACGGGCCCGGTCCCCGTGCCGGAGCCCGAGGGCCGGATGGAGCCCCGGCCGGCGCCGGCCCCCCGGAGCGAATTCGCCGGCCCGGTACGCCGGCTCGGCGCCGGAGTCGCCGACCTGATCGTACATGCCGCGGTGGGGGTCCTCGCCCTGCTCGGCTGCCGCTGGCTGGAGGTGCAGCCGCAGCTCCACGAGTGGCCGGCCTTCGCCCTCTTCCTCCTCTCCTTCTCCTTCCTCTACACCGTGCTCCCCCTCGCCTTCTGGGGACACACGCCGGGCATGGCCTGGGCGGCCATCACGTCGAGAAACCGGGATGGCGAGCCGCTGACCTTCGATCAGACGGTCCGGCGCTGGCTGGGAGGGCTGCTGACGCTGGCCCTGGTGGGCCTGCCGGTCTTCCTGGCCTTCGGCGGGCGGACGTTGACGGACTGGATCAGCGGCTCGGCGACCTATCCGTTTGAGGAAGAGTAGGCCCGCTCTCTCCGGTTTTCCCGCCACACGCCAACCCCCATCCACAGACTCCCCACCGCCGTGGCCGCCGCGAAGGCGAGGAGCGGGTTGCCGTGGGGCCAGAGGGCCACGACCCCGCCGAGCTGGTAGATGAGCCCGCAGGCGCGGAAGGGGGGGAAGGCGAGCCCTCCCAGCATGTAGAAGGAGTGGCCGAGCAGCAGCAGCCAGAGCCCGGGGAGGGCCCAGGCGAGGTCCTGCCAGACCAGCAGCGCCGAGAGGGCCAGGGCCACGAAGGAGAGGTTCCCCTGGAGGCGCAGCACCCAGGCGGCGAGGGTGCTCCCGGCCTCCTTGCGCCCTGAGCGCCGGATCATCATCACCTCGACCGCGCCGCCCAGCAGGATCACCGCCGACCAGGCGAAGAGGACGCCGGCCGGGCCGCGGACCTGGAAGGCGAAGGGGGTGGCCAGCGCCGCTCCGGGGAGCAGGATGGCCCAGGAAAACCAGGTGATCGGGGATTGCAGGAAGGGGCGGCTGGCCGCGCGGAACAGGTCCCGGACCGGCTCGAGATCGTCGACGCCGGTCCGGTTGTTGGGTGAGAACAGCGGATCGTATTCGGTCAGGCGGCCCGTCCCGACCCGCGCCGGGCCAGGATCTGGCGCTGCGCCTGGGCCGAGCGGAGCACCCGTTGCCGGGCCTTGAATTCGGCGTCCGTCCTCATCGGCATGCTGTGCGCCTCGGCAAACTGCTTCTCGACGGCCGCCGGATCGATCTCCTCGATCTTCCTGGCGGCCTCGGTCAGCAGGGTGAGGCGGTTCTCGACCATCTGGGCGAAGCCGCCGTCGACGAAGAGGACCTGGTTGCCCTGCGGGCTCTCGACCCGCAGCTCGCCGGCCCCCATGCGGTAGAGCAGGGGGGCGCGGCCGGGCAGGATGCCGATCTCGCCGTCGTGGGCGGGGAAGACCACCGAGGTGGCGTCGGTCTCCAGGACCGCCCGCTCGGGGGTGATGACGCTGCAGTGGAAGGTGTCGGTCCGCGCCATGGGATCTCCCGCTTACGCGGCCTTCGCCAGCTTCTCGGCCTGCGCCGCCGCTTCCTCGATGGTGCCGACGTACATGAACGCCTGGTCCGGCAGGTGGTCCCACTTGCCGTCGCACAGCTCGTCGAAGGAGCGGATGGTGTCCTGCCGCGAGACGTAGACGCCGGGGAAGCCGGTGAACTGCTCGGCGACGTAGAACGGCTGCGAGAGGAAGCGCTCGATCTTGCGGGCGCGGCGGACGATGACCTTGTCCTCTTCCGACAGCTCATCCACTCCGAGGATGGCGATGATGTCCTGGAGGTCCTTGTAGCGCTGGAGGATCTGCTGGACCCGCCGGGCCACCCGGTAGTGGTCCTCGCCGATGTACTCGGGGGCGATGATGCGGCTGCTGGAGGCGAGCGGGTCGACGGCGGGGTAGATCCCCTTCTCCGAGATGCTGCGCTCCAGGTTCACCGTGCTGTCGAGGTGGGTGAAGGCGGTCGCCGGCGCCGGGTCGGTGTAGTCGTCGGCCGGCACGTAGATCGCCTGGATCGAGGTCACGGCGCCGTGGCTGGTCGAGGTGATGCGCTCCTGGAGCTCGCCCATCTCGGTGCCCAGGGTCGGCTGGTAGCCCACGGCGGAAGGCATGCGGCCGAGCAGCGCCGAGACCTCGGAGCCCGCCTGGACAAAGCGGAAGATGTTGTCGATGAAGAGCAGCACGTCCTGGCCGCCCTGGCGGAAGTACTCTGCCATGGTCAGCCCGGAGAGCGCGACGCGGAGGCGCGCGCCTGGCGGCTCGTTCATC
>JAICSG010000146.1 GCA_025937035.1 Thermoanaerobaculia bacterium
AACTGGTAGCGCTCTATGGCCCGCACCCGCAGCGTATCCCGCCGGGCGGGTGGCCGTATCAGGGCGAGCCGGACAAACTGGTCGCGACCCATTGCTGCTTCTGCGGCCAGCAGTGCGGCATCCAGCTCAAGGTGCGCGACAACCAGGTGGTGGGCTTCGAGCCGTGGGAGCAATTCCCTTTCAATCAGGGGATGCTCTGCCCCAAGGGGGTCAAGCGCTACCTCCAGAACGGCCACCCCGACCGGCTGCTCGATCCTCTGATGCGCGCGCCGGACGGCTTCCGCAAGGCCACCTGGGACGAGGCGCTCGATTTCACCGCCCGGCGGATGACCGAGCTCCAGGAGAAATACGGCAAGGACGCCGGCGCCATGTACGGCGGCGCCTCGCTCACCACCGAGAAGGCCTATCTGCTGGGCAAGTTCGCCCGCGTGGCCCTCGGCACCCGGCACATCGACTACAACGGCCGGCTGTGCATGGTCTCGGCGGGCACGGCCTACAAGCTGGCGTTCGGCGTCGACCGCTCGCCCAACCCGTGGAGCGACATCCCGCAGGCGGAGGTGGCGTTCGTGATCGGCTCCAACGTCGCCGAATGCTCGCCGATCACCACCAGCTATCTCTGGCGCTGCCGGGATCATGGGGGAAAGCTGATCGTCGCCGATCCGCGCATGACGCCGATCACCCGCAACGCCGATCTCTACCTGCCGCTCCGGCCGGGCACCGATCTCGCGCTGCTGATGGGCATGCTTCACGTCATTCTGCGCGACGGCCTGGAGGACCGCGCCTTCATCGCGGCCCACACCACGGGCTTCGAGGCGGTGGCGAAATCGGCGGAGGCCTGGGATCCGCTGACGGCCGCCCGCGCCACCGGCGTGCCGCCGGAAGCGATCGAGAAGGCGGCGCGCTGGATCGGAGAGACCGACCGGGCGGTCCTCCTGCACGCCCGCGGTCTGGAGCATCAATCGAAAGGGGTGGAGAACTGCCTGGCGGTGATCAACATCGCGCTCGCCACCGGCAACATCGGCCGCGAGGGGGCCGGCTGCATGATGGTCACCGGCCAGGGGAACGGCCAGGGGGGGCGCGAGCACGGCCAGAAATGCGATCAATTGCCCGGGCAGCGCTCGATCTCCGACCCGGCCGCCCGCGAGCACGTGGCCCGCGTATGGGGGATCGCGCCCGAGGAGATCCCCCAGGCCGGGCTCTCGGCGGTGGAGATCATGGAAGCGATCCACCGCGGCGAGATCAAGGCGCTGCTCTCGATCTGCTTCAATCCGGTCGTCTCCCTGCCGGACGCCAACTACGTACGCGAGGCGCTCGAGAAGCTCGAATTCTTCGGCGTGGTCGACTTCTTCCTCTCCGAGACCGCGCAATTCGCCGACGTGGTCCTCGCCGGCAGCCTGCAGGAAGAGGAGGAAGGGGTGGTCGCCAACACGGAGGGGCGGGTGCTCCACATCCAGAAGGCGGTCGATCCGCCCGGCAACGCCTGGCAGGACAGCCGGATCTACGTCGAGCTGGCCAGGCGGCTGGGGAAGGAGAAATTCTTTCCTTATCGCGAGCCGCGCGAGATCTTCGAGGAGCTGCGGGAGGCCTCGCGAGGGGGGATCGCCGATTACTACGGCATCACCTACGAGAAGATCGACGAGCAGCTCGGGGTCTTCTGGCCCTGCCGGAGCCTGGACGATCCGGGCACGCCGCGGCTCTTCGAGGGCGGGAGGTTCTTCCACGCGGACGGCAAGGCCCACTTCCAGGTCACCGAGTGGCGGCCCAACGGCGATCCGGTGGATGAGACCTTTCCGATCTTCCTCACCACGGGGCGGGTGGTCAGCCAGTACCTCTCCGGAACCCAGACCCGGCGGATCGGCTCCCTGGTCGATCAGTTCCCCTGGCCGCGGCTGGAGATCCATCCGCGGCTGGCCGAGCAATATGGGCTCGCGACCGGCGACTGGGTGACGATCACCACCCGGCGCGACGCGATCACCCTGGAGGCGATGGTGGTGCGGACCATCCGGCCGGACACGGTGTTCATCGCCTATCACTGGCCCGGCGGCCGGAGCGCCAACCGGCTGACCCACCGCACGCTCGATCCGCGCAGCAAGATCCCGGAATTCAAGGTCTCCGCCTGCCGGATCGAAAAGACTCCCAAGGCGCCGGACTGGGTACGCACGGAGGTCCCGCCGGGGCTGCCCAGGCCGGGCAAGGGATTGCCGATCGTCTCGCCGGGCTCGCCGCCGCCGCTGGCCGACGCGGCCTCCCGGCGCGACCGCTCGCGGCTGACCGCCTTCACCGGCGAGGAGGGGAGCTAGGTGTTCGGTTACGAATTCTTCATCGATCCCGAGCGCTGCATCGGCTGCCAGGCGTGCGTCAACGCCTGCGCCGAGTGCGATACGCACAAGGGGGTGCCGATGATCACGATCGATTATCTCGATCGCGCGCACAGCATCGCCACCGTCCCCGCCATCTGCATGCACTGCGACGATCCCACCTGCGCCGAGGTCTGCCCGGCGGACGCGATCAAAAAAGGAGAAGACGGCGTGGTGCAGTCGGCCTTGAAGCCGCGCTGCATCGCCTGCTCCAACTGCGTGCTGGCCTGCCCGTTCGGCATCCCCAAGATGCAGTCGAAGCTCGAGCTGATGATGAAATGTGACATGTGCTACGACCGCACGTCGGTGGGGAAGCGGCCGATGTGCGCCACGGTCTGCCCGAGCCAGGCGCTCGCCTACGTGCCGCCCGAACGGATCGAGCGCGAGCGGCGGGAGAAGCCGGTCAACATCTTTCAATTCGGCAACCAGACGGTCACCACCAAGGTCTACATGATGCTGCCGCCCGAGGAGAAGGCCCTGGCGGTGGACGTCGTCGATTTCATGTGGGAGAAGGAGATCGAGGCATGAATCCCTTGCGAGATACCGGGCGGAATACTGAGCGAAATACTGAGCAGGAGCCGCTCTGGCGCGAGGAGGTGTCGATCTTCGCCGCCGACGAGCGCTATGTGAACCGCCGCCAGTTCGCCAAGTTCCTGGTGCTGACCAGCGCCGGCATGTTCGTGGGAAATCTCTGGATCCTGATCCGGAGCTGGCTCACGGGCAAGACCGCGTATCCGGCCCGGCCGGTGGCGCTGGTGAGCGAGATCCCGGTGGGAGGGAGCCGTCTGTTCAATTACCCGGGGCCGAACGATCCCTGCATCCTGATCCGCCCCGCGGAGAACGAATTCGCGGCCTACAGTCAGAAGTGCACCCACCTCTCCTGCGCCGTCACCTACGCGCCCCAGAGGGCCCGCTTCGAGTGTCCCTGCCACCAGGGGTACTTCTCGGCGCGGGACGGCCGGGTGCTCGCGGGGCCGCCGCAGCGTCCGCTGCCGCGCATCCTGCTTCAGCGCCAGGGGGACCGGCTGATCGCGGTCGGAGTCGACCTCCAGACGGAGAGGAGCTGAGCATGCAACATCCTCCCGAGCATCCCGAGCCGCAACGCCGGGGATTGACCGCCATCGACGGCGCCCTGGCGATGATCGCCATCCTGCTGATCGTGCAGATGTGGCTGCTCACCGCCACCTTGGAAGGTTTTCTCGCCGGCCACCGCGAGGGGGTCCTGCCGGCGGCGATCGTCTCCGGGGTCCTCCTGCTGGCCTGCTTCGGGCTCTACCGGTTCGTGCGCGGGGTGGACCGGGAGACGAGGGGGAGGCGGTGAAGGCCTCCCCGGCCAGACCCTTCCTCACTCCGCCGGCCGGAACGGCACGCTCAGGCTGCCTGACATCCAACCGATCAGAAGGTCGCCGTCCCAGCTTCCGAACCAGAAATTGATCGGCCAGGGCTGGCCGCGGTCGATCTCCCCGTGGAGGGTGCCGGCGGGGTCGAGCACCCTTTGCGGGCCGTTGATGTTGAACGAGTAGGTGAGCTGGAAGGCCAGCTTGGTCTCGATGCGCGAGGCCCAGAAATCGATCTGCCAGATGCGGGTGCGCAGCTCCTGGATGCGGGTGTCGAGGTCCGCGATCACCGCCGGATCGGTGGCCGCGGAGCGCTCGGCCTCCAGCCCCGCGATCCGCTTGCGCAGGTATTTTACCCGGTCCTGGAAGTAGACGGCGCCGTCAAAGGCGCGGATCGCGGCCTGGGCCGGCGTGGAGCTGGGGGAGAAGGCCGCCGGCAGGCGGCGGGCGTAGGTCTCCGGGTCCTCGATCTCCCAGATCTTCTGATCGGGCTTGGCCGGATTTAGATAGTCCTCGGCGGTGATCAAAAGCGATTCGTTCCCCACCGTCCCCTTGCGCAGGGCGAGCTGGAAGGGGTTCACCACGAAGGCCATGTTGTCGTCCGAGCCCACGATGTTGTTGCGGCTGTCGTAGGTCGGGCCGGGGAACGGCGGGTTGGTCCCTTCGAGATAGAGCCGGGCCCCCACCAGGGCGTCGCGCGCCGGGCCGAAATAGGGCTTGCCGTCGAAGAGCACATCATTAACGTCCACGCCGACGCGGATTCCCATCTCCTGCGCCGGCGGGCGCAGGTTGCGCTTGAGAAACTCGGGATCGTCGATCTGGGTGCGGATCACCTGATCGAGCGGATCCTCGCCCACCAGGGCCATGGTGTAGCCGGAGACCCCCCGCTGCTCGTTGGTGGGGTCCGGATCGGTGGCGATCCGGCACATGAAATAGCCCTGGAACTGGATTTCCAACAGCCTGGCGATCGTCGTCATTCTCGCTCTCCTGCCTCAGGGGGCGACCACGAATTGCGGAAGCTGGCCGATCTGATAGATGCGGCGCATGTTGTTGGTCATGGCGGTGGCGCTCTCGTAGACGAAGTGGAGCTGGCGGTCGAGGAAGGGCACGTCGTCGGAGGCACGGGCCACGGCGGAAAGGTCGGCCGCCGTCAGCAGGCGGAGCCGCTCGGTGATCTCGTCCAGCCGGTGCAGGAAGAGCTCGATATTGCCGAGCTTGGAGGGGTGGCGCAGCAGCTCCCGGTCCTCCTCACTCAGCTCGAAGCTCGGGCCCGTGGTATGCCCGTCGCCGTCCGAGACGGTGTAGGCCATGATCTCCGCCATCGGCCGCAGCAGCATGGTCATCATCGGTCCGAAGGCGTTCTCCTGGAGGGCCGAGCTGAAGAAGGGATAGGACTGGTCCGCCTGCGGCTGGAAGTCGGCATAGAGGGCCGTCAGCAGGAGGGTCAGCGTCGCGTAGGTGTAATTGAACAGATCGAACAGCTCCCGGGCGAAAGGATTGCTGATCGAGCCCGCGCTCGGGTTGACCGGCACGGGCAGGGAGGGATCGAACCGCGGGTCCGTGGCGAGCAGGCCCACGAGCTGATCGTGGACGTCGAAGAAGCGGAGGAAATGGCTCTGGAAGTCCGGCGGCGCGTCGATCCCCTCGCCCTCCTCGACGATCAGGCTGAGCGCCTGGAGGGTGGTGGGGAGGTCGAGGATCGGAAAGACGTTGATCTGATATTCGACCGGCACGAACACCTGCTGCTTGGGATTGCCCGTGTAGAGGTTCCAGCGCGAGGAGAGGAAGCGGAAGAGCGTCTCCACGTCGTCATAGAGCTCCTGGATGGTGCCCGGCCGCAGCGTCTCCCTGGAGAGGGAACGGAGGGCGCCGCCGAGCCGCGCCATCTCCTCCCGGGCCTGGGCCAGGAGATCGTCCGGGATGCGGGTCGCGGCGAGGGGGAAGAGGAGCGGCCGGTCGCGGACCTCGCCGCGGAGCCGCTCGCCCATCGAGGTGCTGGGGTACTGCCCCTCGCAGGAGAAGCACCAGGCCGGGATGGGGTCGTTGCCCTTCCGCAGGGCCTCGAGCGACGGGCTCTCGAAACAGACGAAGCGCTGGATCACGGGCAGGTTGAACCGCTCGAACATGAACGGGATGTCGCACGGCTGGTCCGGCAGCGACTTCCCCTCCTTGAGGTTGCGCCCCAGGTAGTAGGAAAACTGGAGGGGGATGTTCTGGCGGTCGAAGAACGGCTCGGCGCCGATGGCGGTGAGCATGCCGTTGACCAGCGCCAGGTGCTCCATCTCCTGCCGGGCCACCATGTAGACGGTGGACTGCCAGCGGCGGACCGCCTCGTACTGGGCGGGGGTGCAGGACGCGTCCGGGCGCTTCTTCATGGAGAACGCGGCATAGAGGTACTGGATCATGAGCTGGTGCTCGATCTCCGCGGCCTCGCGCAGGAGGTGCACCAGCAGGTCCCGCAGGATGGGAGGGGGCGTGCTCGTCGTCTCGCCGGCCATTCGTTGCGCTCCTTACCCGCCCGGAAGGGCTCTCGGGGTCTCACGACGGTCAAACAGAAGGTGCTTAGATTGCACGGAATCGGGGGCGGGCGCAAGCCCCCGCCATCCTTTGGGAAAGGGGAGAGATCGGGACCGAGGTATGATAGGACTGACGTCGCGTAGCCGCCGGTGATGATTCCAGCCTCGAACGATCTCGCGAACAGGATGCCGGTCTGGGAAGCTTTGTCTTCGTTCTTTCTGGACACCGACGTATCTCTCGGCCGTGACTGAGGAGATCCAGACATGACGATCGAGCCAGAGATCAAGGAAAAACCTGCCCTGTCCTACGCGGGCGTGCGCATCCGGATCAACCGGGAGGGCCTCGCCCAGGCCGTGCCGGAGGCGATCTCAAGATTGAGCGAGTATTTTAATCGGCATCGCCTTTCAGCCTCCGGACCGGCTCTGGTCCGGTACTTCGTCGTCAATTACAACAATGAGGAGGTCGAGGTCGACTCCGGTTTCCCGGTCGAGCTCCCTTCGATCCCCGCGGATGAGCGGATTCACTACGGCCAACTCCCAGCGGGCACCTACGCGACGGTCCGGCATGAGGGGCCGTACGATTCTCTGGTCGACACCACGGCGGCGCTCCTGGAGTGGAGCAAGGAGACAGACCATCCGTGGCGGGTCTCGAGCGAGGACAACGTCACGTGGTGGGCGGCCCGGGTCGAGCACTATCTGGTGGCTCCGCCACAAGTGACGGAGCCATCCCGGTGGGTTACGGAGGTGGCGATTCTGCTTCGGTGAAGAGCCCTTACCGCCCCGGGCCCGGCTCGGGGTCGCTGCCGGTGATGGAACGGCTGCGGAACTCCCCGTAGTGGAGCTGGGTGTCGGCGTTCCAGTTGCCCGTGCCGACCAGGGTCTCCGGGGTGTAGGAGCTCTGGCGGTAGCTGTTCTTGCCGGTGCGCTCGATCAGGAAACGGTAGGGGATGGCGAGCTCGCGGCCATGGGCGGTGCAGACGACTTGGCCTTCGAGGATGATCCAGGGGCCGTCCGGGATGTCGACGAGGGCGATGCCCTCCTTGTCCGCCTGGACCCGCTTCAGGACCTGCTCGCTCTGCAGGTCGTAGACCCGCCACTCCGAGGCGAAGAAGCGCTGGTGGTCGTGGACCGCGCAGCCGGCCCGCAGGCGGCCGGTCTCGTCCGTCTTGGTGCAGCCGAAGGTCATGTCGTTCTCCCCGCAGGGGGGAGCCGCGGCCGCGCGGAGCGCGAGGGGGGCGAGCAGAAGAAAAGAGACGACGAAGCTCAGGGTCCGGGTCTTGGCGCGCACGGGTCCTCCCCACCGGGGTAAATCGTGGGCACGTCCCGCGTCGCCTTGGCGGAAATACAGCCTTGCCAGGCTTATCTCCGGGCCCGAAGCTCCGAGGTGCCCGCGAGGTCGATGTTTGGCCGAGATGGCTGAGAGGAATTATAACGCGGAGGCGGGGGAAAAGGATAGCCCCATCGGCCTCAGGCGTTGCCGGTCCAGTCAATGACGGTGTCGCTGGGGATGTAGTGACGTCTGCCGCCGTCCCACGCCGCCCGGATCCAATCTGAGAGCGCCCAGCCCCATTTTTGTGTTCCCCGATGGAATTCGAGCGCTCCCCGACGGTTTTTTCCGTTCCCGGACGGCCGTCCAAGAAACCCGGAGGCTCGAGAACGTTCCCGACGCCCCGGATACGTTCCCGGGCCGCCATCCAGGAAACGCGGGCGCTCGGGAAGCTATCCGGGGCGTCGGGAAAGCAATTCAGCCGTTCGGATTCGTTCCCGAGGCGTCGGGCGCGTTATTTTTCGATCCGGGAGCTCTGGAATCGCGCCGGGTCGGAAGCAAGAGTCCCAGGCAAGAAAATCAGGGATTCGGAAGGCTGAAGCTGGACCGGGGCGGCTTCGCGGGAGGTTCTTCAGGTGGATCAAGCCTGCCTGGAGCATTCTACCGGATTGGGCTCGGACCGGGAAGGCGTCGGAGGCTCGGAAGGGCGACGGGGGCTTGTCC
>JAICSG010000650.1 GCA_025937035.1 Thermoanaerobaculia bacterium
GGCGAGGTCCGCCGCGTCGAAGAGGGTGCCGTCCACGGAGGCCGGGAAGGCGGTCCCGAACCGGCGCTGCCCGAGGACGTGGTCGGCCACCGTATCCCCCGCCGCCGCATGGACCGGAGACTGGAGAGAGAGCGCGATCAGGGTACCCGCGAGAATGCTGCTTTTCCTGCTCATGTCCTGAGATGCGCCGTGGAAGCGCCCTTTCCGTCAGGCCCGCCGTTTCTCTTCGAGGAACGAGATCCACCCGGACAACGCCTCGCGGAGCGCCTCCAGCGACACGGCCTGGGGCTCGGCGTCCTCCGCCTGCTCGTCCTGGATCGTGGCCCCCTCGGGCGCGAGCGTCAAGGTGTGGGCGTTGCCCGTGCGCTCCCAGGAGGGCTCATGCCCCGACTCGACCCGGTCGAGGGCCCGCAGCACCTCGCGCGCGGCGGCCGGGCTGTCCTGGAGGTCGCTCTCCAGAAAACCGGCCAGGGCCCGGCTGTGGCCCTTGCCGCGGGCGCGGGGGGTACCGTCGTCGTCCCAGTGGAATTGGAGTTGCATCGGTCCTCCTCCCGTCATTCCCGGGTGCTGTAGATCGGATAGGCCGTGTTGATGCGGCCGTTCTGGTAGTACCCCTCGATGATGAATCCCTGCCCCGAGGGACCGCGGAACTTCTCGCCGCCGCCCCGGCTGTTGCGGTAGGCGTTGAGGACCGCCTGGATCACCGCCTCACGGTCGAGCCGGTCGGGATACAACGTCGAGCGCTTGGAGAGCCACTGCGAGCCCGAGCGGATCTCCACCTCGGCCGTATACACCCCGGCGCGGTTGGGCCGGTCGGTGATCCGCACCACCCGGGCGTTCGCGGGGTCCTTCCCTCCCGGACGCGAATGGAAGCCGGTCGGCTTCCCCCGCTTGTTGATCTCCCCCTCGAAGATGTGGGTGACGTTGACCGGCGGCGACGTCCGGCTCCACTCCTCGTCCGTCCGCGCGGAGCCCCGGGATCGCGAATGAGACCGCGACAGGGCCGTGCCCTGGACGAGCAGGAGCGCCGCGAGCGCCAGGACGGCCGGCAGGAGCCTGCGGAATGTGGACATGCGAAAATTCCTCCGGGGAAAAGATATCGCAACCGCACCGTTGGCCCTCATCACCCCGCCCCTCTTCTCCCGGCCTCCCCCCCACCTGACGGGAGAAGAGGGAGGGGACCGCTCTGCAAGAGCGGGCTTTACTCAGCCTGGGGTTTCAACCCCAGGCGGGGCGAGGGCCTCAGCGCTGCTGGTTATTCCGCGACCCCCGCCAGACCCGCCAGTCGTCGTTGAACAGCACGCTGAAGATCAGCCCGAACCCGCACGCCGCGGCGAGCAGGAACAGCAGCATGGCGAGGCCCGGATAGCCGAAGATGCGGAAGTGGGTGTTCACCTGCATCATCAGCGCCGCGCCCACGATCAGCGCCGCCAGCACCAGCCCCAGGGCGATCCGGTTGGCGATCTTCTGGAGGTTGTCCATCAGGCGGGTCTCGTCGAAGGCGTCGACCTTGAACGACACCTTGTTGGCCGCCACGTTCTCCAGCACAGCGTTCAGCCGGCCGGGGAGCTGCTGCATCAGCTCCTGCATCTCCAGGGCCGAGGAGAAGACGTTGGCCGGCGAGAGCTTCTTCAGCATGTGGCGGCGCATCAGCGAGTCGCTGTACTGCCTCACGATCTGGTTGGGATCGAAGTCGGGATCGAGCGCGCGGGCGCTCTCGTCGAGCTGCAGGAGGGCGCGCCCCATCATGGTCAGCTCCGGAGCGGGGCGGACCCCGTTCTCGGCGGCCAGCCGGGCGAGGTTGATCACCGCGCGGCCCACCTGGATCTGCTCTCCCGAGACGTTCTGGAAGCTTCCCACCATGTCGGCGACCTCGCGCCGGTAGCGGGCCTCGTCGAGGTTCTCCAGCGGCGTGCCGATCTGGAGGGTCACCTGGGCGACCTGCTGCCCCTGCCCCGCCGTCACCGCCAGCAGGAGCTTCAGGAGCTGCTCCTGCATGGCCGGATCGATCCGGGCCACCATGCCGAGGTCGAGCAGGGCCAGCCGGCCGTCCTGGGTGACCAGGAGGTTTCCCGGATGCGGATCGGCGTGGAAGAAGCCGTCGACCAGGATCTGATCGAGATAGGCCTTGCAGAGGTCCTCGGCCAGCCCCCGGTTGTCGAGGTCGATGAGGGCGAGCGGCGACAGCTCGGTGATCTTGGTCCCCTTGACGTAGTCCATGGTCAGCACGCGCGAGGTCGTGTAGTCGTCGACCGGCCGGGGGATCACCAGCCGCTCGTACTCGCGCAGGTTGTGGGCCAGGGTGACCAGGTTCATGGCCTCGCGCCGGTAGTCGAGCTCGCGCAGCAGGGTCTTGCGGAACTCCTCCAGCATGTCCTGGAAGGCGAAGCGCCGGCCGATCTCGGTGTGCTTGTCGACCATGGCGGCGATCTGGGCGAAGGCGTCGAGATCCTCCAGGATCACCTGCCGGATGCCCGGGCGCTGCACCTTGACCGCCACCTCGCGGCCGCCGCGGAGCCGCGCCCGGTGGACCTGGCCGAGCGACGCCGCCGCCACCGGGACCGGGTCGAAGTCGTCGAAGGCCTTGGAGATCCGCACGCCGATCTCGCTCGACACGATCTCCTCCACCTCCTGGAAGGAGAACGGCTCGACCTTGTCCTGGAGGCGCGCCAGGGCGTCCAGATAGGGAGTGGGCAGCAGGTCGGTCCGCGAGGAGAGGAGCTGGCCCAGCTTGATGAACGTCGGCCCCAGCGCCTCCAGATCGCGGGCGAGCTTCTCGGGATCGCCCGTGACCGCCTCCTCCACCACCTGGTCGTCCGGCAGGTCGACATCCATCGTCTTGACGAGGTCCGACCGGCCATGCTGGATCAGCAGCTTGGCGATGTCCGTATACCGCTTCAGATGCTCCGGCTTGAGCGAGAGCGCCATATCGTTGTCCCCAGTGGCAAAAACGCCTTCAGAACGGCGCGAAGGCGGTTATGCATGGGGAGTGCCAGGGCGCCCTAATCCTCCCCCACCAACAACCCCAAAAGATCCGACGTGGTGATCACCCCCACCGCCCGGTCCTCGCGGGTGACCAGCAGGCGGTGGATGTGCCCCTTGAGCATCAGCGAGGCGATCTCGGAGACCGTGGCGTCCTCGCGGACGGAATAGATCTGGGGGTTCATGATGTCGGCCACGCGCAGGCTGTCGTGGCTGGGAGGGAGATCCTCGACGTCCTCCTCGTCCAGGCCGTCCCCCCACTCGTCGTCGATGAAGAAAGAGGAGCCGTTGCGGGCCAGGCGCTCCCCCTCCCCCGAGGCGGCGGCGGCGACGTCCACCAGCGAGACGACCCCCACCAGCCGCCCCTGGGCGTCCGA
>JAICSG010000688.1 GCA_025937035.1 Thermoanaerobaculia bacterium
TCCCGCCCAGGCGATGCCGCGTCCCGCGAGCACCTGGCCGGCGGGGAGGGGGCGGCCGTCGAGGCGGGCCTCCAGGAATTGGACGCCGCCGAAGTCCCCCTCCAGCCGGAAACCCTTGCGCAGGGTCTCCCCGCCGAGGTCGAAGGTCACCCGGTTGCCGGCCAGCTCCACCCGGTCCCCCTCGGCCAGGAAGTAGGAATCCCAGCCGGCCGCGGGGCGGTCCAGGGTGAGCGACCCCTGGACGCGGGAGCCGGCCGGGAATCCCGCGGCGAAGACCCGCAGGCCCGGCAGCTCGCGGTCGAGCTGGCGGTGGATCACCGGCTGGAGCTTCGCCACCTCTCCAGGAAACGACGGGGCGAGATCGTTCCGCTCTCCGGCGTCCCGGGAGAGATCGTACAGCTCGGCCCGCTTCAGGCGGTGGAGGTCCTGGGTCCAGAGATAGGCCTCCAGCTCGTTGTGGGGGGTGTAGGGGGTGCGCGGGTTGAACAGGATGAGCTTGCGGCCGTCGAGCACGGCGGCGGCGCGCAGGGGGCCGATCATCATGTGCTGGGCGAAGGCGGCCAGGCGGGGCAGCGGCGCCTTGCCACTCAGAGCCGGCAGGAGGTCCACCCCCTCCCAGGAGGGCTCGGGCTTGCCGCCCACGGCCGAGAGCAGGGTGGGGGCGAGGTCGAGGAGCCGCACGGTGCCGCGCAGGCGCGAGCCGGCGGGGACGTGGCCGTCCCAGCGGACGATCAGGGGGACGTGGATCTGCTCCTCGTAGAGGGTGAAGCCGTGCTTCCAGCCGCCGTGCTCGTGGAATTCCTCCCCGTGGTCGGCGGTCAGCACGATCAGGGTGTTGCGCAGCACCTCGGGCGGCAGGGAGTCGATCAGCCGGCCGATGAAGCGGTCGGAGTAGTGGATCTCGCTGTCGTAGAGGGCCTTCAGGTGCTCGACATCGCGCTCGCCGTTCGCCAGGGGGATCTTCCCGGCGTAGACCCCCTGCATCCAGCGGCCGGGGACGCAGGTGGGGCACGGGGTGGCTTCGAAGGGGGAGCGGTTGTCCACGATCTCCGGATTGTCGTACGGATCGTGCGGATCGATGTAGTGCACGTAGAGAAAGAACGGCTGGCGGCGGTGGGCCTCCACCCAGGGGAGGACCTTGTCCGTCAGCTCGGCCGCGTCGGGGTGGTTGTCGTCCACGGTCATCTCGGGGGGCGGGCTGAAGAAGGTGTCGAAGCCGCGGGCGAAGCCGTTCCCGGCGTGCAGGAGCCGGTTGCCGAAGAAGCCGCCGGTCTCATATCCCTGCCTGGCCATCTCCTCGGCAAGCGACGGCACCCCCGGGGGGATGCCGTAGGCCGCGAAGTCGTTCCCCAGGAGCTCCCCCGGCTGGCGGCTGGTGAGGAAGGAGACCACCGAGGGGAGGGTCCACGGCGCCTGCGAGTAGGCGGACTCCACCACGGCCCCCGGCCGGGCCAGCGTGCGGGCGATCTCGGGGGAGGTGTCGCGGCGGTAGCCGTAAGGGGTCAGATGGTCGGCGCGCAGGGTGTCGACCAGGATGAAGAGCACGTTCGGCTTGTCCCGCCGCGTTGATCTCTTTGGGGGCCCCGAGAGCCGGACCGGTCCCCAGGCGACCACGTTGGTATGTACGTTGGCGGGCGGCAGACCGTCCAGGGCGGCGTGGAATTCCAGGGTGATCTCGCGGCCGGCCCAGCGGGAGAGATCGGCGGTGAGGTCGAGCCAGCGGGGGCGGCGGCGGTCGGCCGTGCTCGCCACGTCGAGCACCTCGCGCTCGCTCCCGCTCCGGGCCACCACCCAGACCTTCAAGGCCCGGATCACCTGCCAGGCCTCCGGGAGGATCTGGGCCCCCACGTGGAGCTCCGAGCCCTTCGGCACCCGGCCCGTCCAGCGCCAGGGATCGGCCGAGGTGAGCACCACCGTGCGGCGCTCGCCGTCGAAGGTGTGGGAGACCACGTCCGGCGTCTTGTAGAACCAGAGCCCCGAGCTTGTGGGGCGGCCGCCGGTGGCGTAGCGCTTCGCGGCGACCTCCTCCCGCAGGGCGAGGCTCCCCGGTAGGGACCGGTGGCAGCCCACGGCGGCCAAGGCGGCCAGGATCAGTGGAATCGGTCGGCGGAGATCGATCAAGCGTGCGTGCCTTCCCGGCGTCTCCGTCCCGCGAGGGCGCCGCCGGCCGCGGCGCCCAGACCTACGAGACTCAGCAGCAATCCCGGGACGAAGCCGTCGGGATGGTATCTCAGCTCGACCGACCCCGCTCCGGGGCGCAACGGTACGCTCATCAGGATGTCCTGGAGGGGCTCGACCGCCACCGGCCGGCCGTCGATCCAGGCCCGCCAGCCGGGGTCCCAGGTCTCGGCCACCACCAGCCGGCCGCCGGCGGGGGCCTGGACGGCGATCCGCCACTCTCCGGGGACCCGCTTCTCGACTCTTGCCTGTCCACCCTCCAGACGGACGACGGGGAGCGCCCCGGGCCTCTCGTAGACCCGCGCGTCGCTCCCCTGGTAGGCGAGCCGCCAGCTCGAGCCCGAAGGGGGCGCCTCCGCGGGCCCGGCCATCACCCAGCGCACCCCCAGGCGGTCGAGCCAGGGGGTGGCCCAGTCGCGGATGGGAAAGAAGTACACGGGGTGGGAGGTGGCGAAGGTGCCGTAGACCTCGTCGTAGCGCTGGAGCTTCACCGGACTGTCGCCGCGTACGTCGTAGAGGCCGTAGACCATGGCCGCGTCGGGGTGGAGGGCGTCGCCGGTCCCCGCCACCCGCTCCGGCCTCCCCTGGAGGAAGCGGACGGCGCCGGTGACCGGGTAGATCCGGCTGCTGGAGAGCCCCGGATTGGTGCGGGCGTGGGCGGCCACCAGGTCGATGAGGAGGAGGGCCGGCAGCAGGGGCCACCAGGTCCATCGCCGCTCCACGGACAGCAGGACCGAGGCCGCGAGGAGGATCACCAGGAGTGCGATCCAGGCCGTCCAGGCCGCCTCGGTGCCGGCGAGGCCGTGCTCGCGGATGCCGCTCCCCAGCCAGATCCAGATCACGGCCAGAAGGGCGAGAACGCCACCCGAGCCAACGAGCAGCCCGCGCCCCTTGCCGGCCAGCCAGCGGTCGCAGCCGGCGGCGGCGAGGAGGGCGAGGCCCAGCTCGAAGCCAAACTTCATGTAGTGGTGGAGCCCCCGGCTGATCAGGGGGAGGGCGACCAGCACCCGCCGCAGGCCGAA
>JAICSG010001213.1 GCA_025937035.1 Thermoanaerobaculia bacterium
AGGATCTCCTCGAAGGGGACGAGCGGCCGGAGCTCGTACTCGGCGTAGATCGGCGTGCCGGCCTCCAGGTAGCCTTCCAGCTCCAGATAGGTGAGGAGCGTCCGCACCACCAGCAGACGGATGTCGTGGCGCGCCGAGAGATCGTAGAGGGAGAGCTCCATCGGCGCGGGATTGTGGGCGGACCTCGCGAGCTCTTCGAGGAGGCCGCGCACAGCCGCGAGGTCGGGGGTATCGCCGTAGGCGAAGCTCTGGAGCGCCGGGAGGTCGTCGGCGCAGGTCAGGATCTCGCAGATGGCGGGCTGGCCGTCCCGGCCGGCGCGGCCGATCTCCTGCGCCAGGTTCTCCAGGCTCTTGGGCAGGTTGTAGTGGATCACCTTGCGGATGTCCGCCTTGTCGATCCCCATGCCGAAGGCGATGGTGGCGACGACCACCGCTTCCGCCGACTCCAGGAACCAGTCCTGCACCCGGGCCCGCTCGGCGTCGTCCATGCCGGCGTGGTAGGCGAGGGCCGGCACTCCCGCGCTCATCAGGGCCGCGGCCACGTCCTCCGCCGTCTTCTGGTGGGTGACGTAGACGATAGTGGGCCCCTGGGAGGCCGCGGTGGGGCCGGGCGCGAGGCGCTCGCGGAGCAGGGCGTCGCGGTCCGCGGCGTGGACGGGGGTGAAGCGGAGCGTCAGGTTCTCGCGGTGAAAGCCGGTGCGGACGGCGCATTCCGGAGTGATGCCGAAGCCGCGGCAGATGTCGGCGAGCACCTGCGGGGTGGCGGTGGCCGTGAGCGCCAGGGTGCGCTCGGCGCCGAAGAGCTTGCCGAAGCCGGCCAGCTTCAGGTAGTCGGGACGGAAGTTGTGCCCCCATTCCGAGACGCAATGGGCCTCGTCCACCGCGAAGAGCGAGATCGGAACCCGGGAGATCGCCTCGCGGAAGCGTTCGTTGTTGAAGCGCTCGGGCGCCACGTAGAGGAGGCGCAGCGTGCCCTGGCGGACGGCCTCCATGAGGGCGCGCACCTCGTCGCCGGTGAGCGTCGAGTCGAGGCGGCCGGCGGCCACGCCGCGGCGGGTGAGCTGATCGATCTGGTCCTTCATGAGGGCGATCAGGGGCGAGACCACCAGGGTCAGGCCGGGCAGCAGGAGGGCCGGGATCTGGTAGCAGAGCGACTTGCCGCCGCCGGTGGGGAAGACGGCCGCGGCGGACCGTCCGGCCAGGAGGTGGCCGATCACCTCTTCCTGTCCGGGGCGGAAATCCCCATAGCCGAAGGTCTCCGCGAGCGCCGCGCGGGCCGGTTTCAGGAGAGCCACGTCTTCCAGGGGGCCGCTCATGGGTATGCGGAGCGAAATGGTCTGGTCATGGTCTATAGGAACGGAAATCGTGTCCTCATCCTACAAGATGGCGGAAAGAAGAGAAAGCCGGCCCCGAGCAAGGCACGAATGGAGATCCAATGGCTAGAGCCGCCTCCATCTGGCGTGCGACCTCCGCGATGATATGCTCCCCCCGGCCCGGCCCCGCCGGCGCCTTGCGTCCCCTTCCGGGGACGATCCCAAGTCTCGAATCCAGGCTCATCAGGCGGAGAGGAGAACGTCTTGAAGATCCATGAGTA
>JAICSG010000011.1 GCA_025937035.1 Thermoanaerobaculia bacterium
CCTGGCAGCGCCAGTGGCTGGCCGGGGATACGCTGGGGGCCGAGCTGGCCTACTGGCGGGAGCGTCTGGCCGGCCTGCCGCCGGTGCTGGAGCTGCCCACCGACCGTCCCCGGCCGGCCGTGCGCGCCGCCCGCGGCGCGGTGCGCCCCCTGACGCTGCCCGGAGAGCTGGCCCAGAGCCTGGGCGGGCTGGGCCGGGCCCACGGCGCCACGCTGTTCATGGTGCTGCTCGCCGGCTTCCAGGCGCTCCTCCAGCGCTACAGCGGGCAGGACGACCTGGCCGTGGGCACGCCGGTGGCCGGCCGCCGGCACCTGGAGACCGAGCCGCTGATCGGCCTGCTCATCAACACCCTGGTGCTGCGCGCCGACCTCGCGGGAGACCCGGCTTTCGGCGACCTGCTGGCGCGGGCGCGGGAGGCGACGCTGGGCGCCTTCGCGCACGCCGACGTGCCGTTCGAGAAGGTCGTGGAGGCCTTGCAGCCTAAGCGGAGCCTGAGCCACACGCCTCTGTTCCAGGTCCTGTTCCAGTTGCAGAGCGCGCTGATCGGCCGTCTGGAGCTGCCCGGCCTGGCGCTGACCCCGCTCGACACCGACACCGGGATCGCCCGGTTCGACCTCACCCTGACCCTGGAGGAGAGGGACGGCGCTCTGAAGGGCTCGCTGGCGTACGACCGCGACCTCTTCGACGCCGCCACGATCGACCGGCTGGGGGTCCATCTGGGGAGCTTCCTGGCGGCCATGGCGGCGGACCCGCAGCGCCGCCTGTCGGCGGTCTCCTTCCTCTCCCCGGCCGAGCACCAGCAACTGCTGCGGGAGTGGAGCGACACCGCCGAGACGATCCCCGGCGGTCCCTGCGTCCATCGCTGGATCGAGGCGCGGGCCCGGCGCACGCCGGAGGCCACGGCGCTGGTATTCGCGGATCGCGATTGGAGCTATCGCGAGCTCGACGAAGCCGCCAACCGGCTCGCCCGCGAGCTGCGCGGGCAGGGGATCGGCCCCGAGAGCCTGGTGGCGGTCTGTCTCGAGCGCTCGGCGGAGATGGTCCTCGCCGTGCTGGCGGTGATGAAGACCGGCGGCGCCTACCTGCCGCTCGATCCGGCGCATCCGCGCGAGCGGCTGGCCGGGATCCTGGCCGACGCCGGTTGGCCGCTGCTGGTGACCCGGGAGTCTCTGCTGGCCGATCTGCCGGACGGTTGGGGAAGGGCGGTGCGCCTGGACGCGGACGCGGAGCGCATCGCGCAGTGGAGCGGCGAGCCACTGGAGCTCGCGGACGAGGACGGAGAGGGGCTGGCCTACGTGATCTATACCTCGGGCTCGACCGGCAAGCCCAAGGGAGTGCAGGTGCGCCGGCACGGCCTCGCCAACTTCCTCTGCACGATGCGCGACCGCTCTCTGCTGACGGCGGCGGATGTGCTGGTGGCGGTCACCACCCTCGCCTTCGACATCGCAGGCCTGGAGCTGCTGCTCCCGCTCATCACCGGCGCCCGGCTGGTGGTCGCCAGCCGGGAGGTGGCCGGCGACGGCGAGCGGCTGGCCGGGCTGCTCGCCGCCTCCGGAGCGACCGCCCTGCAGGCGACGCCGGCGACCTGGCGCCAACTGCTGGAGGCGGGCTGGGCGCCGCCCCAGGGCTTCCGCGCCCTCTGTGGCGGCGAGGCGCTGCCGGGGGAGCTGGCGGGCCGCCTCCTCCAGGCCGGCGCCGATCTCTGGAACCTGTACGGGCCGACCGAGACGACCATCTGGTCCTCCGTCGAGCGGGTGGCCACGGCCTGCCCGGCGGTGGTGCCGCTCGGCCGTCCGCTGGGTAACACCGCGCTGCACCTGCTCGACCACAGCGGGCACCCGGTGGCGCTCGGGGCGGCGGGCGAGGTCTGCATCGGCGGCGCGGGAGTGGCCCGCGGGTATCTCGGCCGCCCCGGGCTGACCGCGGAGAGGTTCGTCCCCGATCCGTTCGCGGATGAGCCCGGGAGCCGTCTGTATCGGACCGGCGACCTGGCTCGCCATCTGGCCGACGGCCGCCTCGACTTCCTCGGTCGCCTCGACCACCAGGTCAAGATCCGCGGCTTCCGCATCGAGCTCGGAGAGATCGAGGCGGCCCTGGCGCAGCACCCCGCCGTTCGCCAGGGGGTGGTGGTCGCCCGCCGGGACCCGGGGAGCGACCCGCGGCTGGTGGCCTACGTGGTGGCGGAGGGGGAGGCGCCGACCGTCAGCGAGCTGCGGCGGCTCCTGCGCCAGACGCTGCCCGACTACATGCTCCCGGCCTCGCTGGTGGTGCTCGAACGGATGCCGCTCAACGCCAGCGGCAAGGTGGACCGCCGGGCCCTGCCGGCCCCCTCGGTGGACCGACCCGCCCTGGAGTCGGCCTATGAGGCGCCGCGCACCAGCCTGGAGACCACGATCTCGGAGATCTGGAGCGAGCTGCTCCCGGTGGAGCGGATCGGGGTCGACGACAACTTCTTCGATCTCGGCGGTCACTCCCTGCTGCTGCTGCGCCTGCGCGGCCGGCTGCGGGAGCGCTGCGGCGTCGAGCTGCCGCTGCTGGACCTGTTCGAGCACCCGACGGTCGGCACGCTGGCCCGGCGGATCGCCGGGCTCGGGGATGCGGCCGGGCCCGCGGTCGAGGTGGAGCGGACCGCGCAGGTCGCCCAAGGCAAAGAACGAATGCAGCAGCGCCTCGCCCTGCGGCGGAGCGCCTCACCGGAGGTTTGAGCCGGATGTCGCATCGCACAGGTCTCGAGATCGCCATCACGGGAATGGCAGGGCGCTTCCCCGGAGCCGGGAGCGTCGAGGCATTCTGGCGCAATCTCCGCGCCGGAGCCGAGTCCATTTCCTTCTTCTCCGTCGAGGAGCTGATCGCGGATGGCAACGACGCGGAGGAGGTGCGGGACCCCGCCTACGTGCGGGCGCGCGGCGCCCTGCGCGAGGTGGACGCCTTCGACCCCGCCTTCTTCGGCTACAGCCCGCGCGAGGCCCAGGTCACCGATCCACAGCACCGGCTGTTCCTCGAGTGCGCCTGGGAGGCGCTGGAGGACGCCGGCTACGATCCGCAGCGCTGCGCCCTGCCGGTGGGGGTCTACGCGGGGGCCGGCATGAGCGGCTATCTCGCCACGGCCGGCCGGGGCGCCCTGCGCGGCGTGCCGGTCTCCCACCTGATGATCGGCAACGACAAGGACCACCTGAGCACCCGGGTCTCCTACAAGCTCGGGCTGGAAGGGCCGAGCCTCACCATCCAGACGGCGTGCTCGACCTCGCTGGTGGCCGTCCACGTCGCCGTCCAGGCGCTGCTCAACGGGGAGTGCGACATGGCCCTGGCCGGGGGGGTCTCGGCGCGCCTGCCGGAGAAGGCCGGCTACCGGTATCAGGAGGGGATGATTCTCTCTCCGGACGGCCATTGCCGCGCCTTCGGCGCCGGTGCCCAGGGGACCGTGCCCGGCCACGGCGTCGGGGTGATCGTCCTGCGGCGGCTGGATGACGCCCTGGAGGCCGGCGACTCCATCCGCGCCGTCATCAAGGGGACGGCGATCAACAACGACGGCTCGCAGAAGGTCGGCTACACGGCGCCGCGGATCGAAGGGCAGGCCCGGGTCATCCGCGCCGCGCAGATCATGGCGGACGTGCCGGCCGGCAGCATCACCTACGTCGAGGGGCACGGCACGGCGACACCCATGGGCGATCCGATCGAGGTGGCCGCGCTCACCCGCGCCTTCCGGGCCACCACGGAGCGCAAGGGTTTCTGCGCCCTCGGCTCGGTCAAGTCGAACGTCGGCCATCTCGACACCGCGGCGGGCATCGCCGGCCTGATCAAGACCGTCCTGGCCCTGCAGCACCGGGAGATCCCGCCCACCCTGCACGCCGAGCCGGCCAACCCGGAGATCGATTTTGCGGGCAGCCCCTTCTACGTCAACACGGCACTGCGCGAGTGGCCGGCGGAGGAAGGCCTGCGGCGGGCGGCGGTGAGCTCGTTCGGCATCGGCGGGACCAACGCGCACGTGATCCTGGAGGAGGCGCCCCCCGCCGGGGCGGCGAGCATTTCCCGGCCGCAGCAGCTCCTGGTGCTCTCGGCGCGGACGGAGACCGCTCTCGAGAGCGCCACGGACGCCTTGGCCGAGCACCTCGAGCGGTACCCCGGGTCCGACTTGGCGGACGTGGCCTACACGAGCCAGGTGGGGCGCCATGGGCTCTCTCATCGCCGTTATCTGGTGGCGGCGAGCTGCGACCGGGCTGCGGCGGCCCTGCGCTCGCGCGACGGCTCTCAGGTGCTCACCGGCCGCGCCGCCGAGCCGGCCCCCGGGGTGGCGTTCCTCTTTCCGGGACAGGGGGCGCAGCACGCCGGCATGGGCGCCGAGCTGTACGCCACCGAGCCGGTGTTCCGGCGGGAGATCGATGCCTGCCGCGAGATCCTGACCCCGCTCCTCGGCCTGGACCCCGGCCGCTTTCTCGCCGCGGGCGGGGAGCCGACCGAGCCGTTGGAAGCCACGGCGCTCGCCCAACCTCTCCTGTTCGCCGTGGAATACGCCCTCGCCCGCCTGCTGGAGAGCTGGGGCGTGCGTCCCGCCGCGATGATCGGGCACAGCGTGGGAGAGTACGTGGCCGCCTGTCTGGCCGGGGTCTTCCCGCTGGAGGCGGCCCTGCGGCTGGTGGCGGCGCGCGGCCGGCTGATGCAGCGGCAGCCCGCGGGGGCCATGCTCGCGGTGCCGACTTCCGAGGAGGAGCTGCTGCCGCTGATCTCCCGGCACGGGCTCGAGCTGGCCGCGGTGAACGCTCCGGCGAGCTGCGTGGCGTCGGGACCCGAGCCGGCCGTGGAGGCGCTGGAGCAGGAGCTCGAGGCCGAGGGCGTGCGCTGCCGCCGGCTCCACACCTCGCACGCCTTCCATTCGCGGATGATGGACGGCGCCCTGGAGCCGTTCGCCGCCGAGGTCGCCCGGGTCGAGCTGCGCGCGCCGTCGATCCCCTATCTGTCCAACCGGAGCGGCACGTGGATCCGGCCCGAGGAGGCCACCGATCCCGCGTACTGGGTCTCTCACCTGCGGCAGGCGGTGCGCTTCTCCGCGGGGGTGGCCGAGCTGCTGCGCGACGGCAGGCTCGCGCTGTTGGAGGTGGGGCCCGGCCACACGCTCGCCACGCTGGTCCGCAAGCAGGTCGACCGCTCCGCGGAGCGGGTCGTGCTCTCGGCGATGCGCCATCCCGGGGTCCCCGGATCGGATGCCGCGACCCTGCTCCAGGCCGTGGGACGGCTGTGGACGGCCGGCGTCGAGGTCGACTGGGCCGGGCTCCATACCGGGGAGCGCCGCCGCCGCGTCCCGCTGCCGACCTATCCGTTCGAGCGGCAGCGGTACCGGCTGGAGCCGGAGCCCGTGGCGGCGCGGGAGGCTTCCGCCGGGCAGGCCGCGGCGGTGGGCGCCGACCTCGCGGACCGCTTCCACGTCCCGGTCTGGCGTCAGGCCCCGCCGGCGACCGGGAGCCGGCCGCTCGCCGCCGCGGACCGCCGCTGGCTGATTTTCCTGGACGCCTGCGGCCTCGGAGCGCGGATCGTCGAACGGCTCGTCCGTGAAGGGGCCGCGGTCTCGACCGTCGTGGCAGGGGAGACCTTCGCCCACCGCGGCGAGGGCGCCTACACCCTCGCCTCCGGCCGGCCCGAAGGGTACGACGCGCTGCTCGCCGACCTGGAGAGCCGCGGCGCCCTGCCGACCGACCTCGTTCATGCGTGGAACGTCACGGCGAGCGGCACCGGCCTCCCCTCCGCGGAGCGCCTCGAGGAGGCCCAGGAGCGCGGGTTCTGGAGCCTTCTCTCCCTGGCCCAGGCACTGGGCCGCCGGCGCCTCGCGGAGCCGCTGCGGATGGCCGTGATCTCCAGCGACCTGCACCCCATCGCCGGCGAGGGGGGGCCGGCCCCCGAGAAGGCGACCCTGCTGGGCCCCTGCCTGGTGATCCCGCGCGAGTACCCCGGCATCTCCTGCCAGAGCATCGACGTGACGCTGCCGGCGCCCGGCAGTTGGCAGGAGGAGAGACTGGTCGCCGCCATTCTCGACGAGATGAGCGCCGGCGCCGCCGATCCGGTGGTCGCCTACCGCGGCAGCACTCGCTGGCTGCGGGGCTTCACCCCCTTGCGGATCGAGGCGGACGGGACGCCGCCGGTCGAGGACGGCGGGACCTACCTGATTACGGGTGGTCTGGGGACCATGGGTCTGGACTTCGCCGAGCTCCTCGCGCGCCAGGCGCGGGTCCGGCTGGCCTTGCTGTCGCGCTCGGGGCTGCCGGAGATCGCCGCCGCCGCCCCGGCGGAGCCTCAGGGCTTCCTGACCGCGAGCCCCGCCGAGGACCGGGAGCTCGTCCGCCAAGTGGAAACGGAGCTCGCGGCCGAGCTGGCGCCGCGCGATCTCGATGGATTCGGCGACCTCTTTCCCCGTCTCAACGCGCTCTGCGCGAGCTACACCATGAGCTACCTGGCGGAGAACGGGGGAGGGCTCGCCCGCGGCGACCGGCGGAGCCGCCGGGAGCTGCGTGAGGCCCTCGGCGTCCTGCCGAAATTCCATCGCTTCTACGACTACATGCTCACCATCCTGGAGGAGGACGGGGCGGTGCGCTGCCAGGGGGACGAGCTGATTTTCCTCCGCGGGCCCGAGGATCTGGGCGATCCGCGCCGCCTGCACGCGGACCTCACGGACCGCTTCCCCGGATTCGCCGGACTGTTCGACATGCTCGCCCACTGCGCCGCCGGGTATGGCCCGGCGCTGCGCGGCGACATCGAGGCGGTCGGCGTGCTCTATCCAGACGGCGAGCGGCGCCTGTTGGAGGAGACCGGCAGCCGGACAGAGGACTATGGCCGCTGGCTCTTCTACGTCTCGCTGACCGCGGAGCTGGTGGCGCGGATGGCGGAGCGCGCGACCGGCCGGCCGCTGCGCGTGCTCGAGGTGGGGGCCGGCAACGGCCTGCTGACGCGGCAGCTCGTCTCCCGCCTGCGCGGCCAGAGCCCCGAGTACTGGTTCACCGACCTCGGCCGCGCTTTCGTCCTGCGCGCGGAGCGGGAGGCGGCCCAGCAGGGGCTCGGCTTCCTGCGCTTCGCCACCCTCGACATCTCCCAGGACCCGATCCTCCAGGGGTTTACCGAGGGGAGCTTCGACCTCATCCTCGGGCTCGACGTGGTGCACGCCACGAAGAACCTGGTCGAAACGACCTCCAACCTGCGGCGGCTGCTCGCTCCCGGCGGCACTCTGGCGCTCGTCGAGCGGGTCCAGTCCCACCGCTGGACCAACCTGGTCTGGGGCCTGGCCGAGGGGTGGTGGTACTTCGAGGACGCGCGGCGGCACACCACCCCCCTGCTGGACATGGAAGGTTGGGAGGGGACGTTGCGGGAGGCCGGCTACACCGATGTCGTGGGATATCCCGAGACCGACCGGGAGCGCTCCAATTACTCCCTCCTGACCGGCCGCTCGCCGCTCCCCCGAGCGGCGGCTTCCGAAGCCCCGGAGACCGTCGACGAGCAGGGCCGGGAGCGCCTGCGGCGGGTCCGCCAGCTCGAGGCTCTCGGGGCCGAGGTCATGGTCTGCCAAGCCGACGTGACGGACCCGGTATCCCTGGAGGCCGCCGTGAGCGCGGCGCGCGACCGCTTCGGACGCATCGACGGGGTAATTCACGCGGCCGGCGTTCTGGGAGCGGGCGTGATACAGCGCAAGAGCCGCGAGGCGGCGCAGGCGGTCCTCGCTCCCAAGGTGGCGGGCACCCTGGCCCTGGAGCGCCTGCTGCGCGCCGACCGGCTGCGCTTCTTCGTGCTCTGCTCCTCGACCAGCTCGCTGAGCGGCGCCACCGGCCAGGTCGACTACTGCGCGGCCAACGCGTTCCTGGACAGCTTCGCCCAGTGGCGCTCCCTGGGCTGCGGCCGGCCGGCGCTCGCGATCGACTGGGAGCGGTGGAGCGGCAAGGGGATGGCGGTCGAGGCGGCCCGCGGTCTGCCCGCCGGAGCCGCCGCGGAGGGGCGCCCCGTGGAGCATCCGCTGCTCCAGAGGCTGCTCCATCAGGACGAGGCACGGACGGTGTTCGCCAGCCGGCTCGGCGCCGGGGACTGGGTGCTCGATGACCACCGCCTCCTGGGTTTGCGGGTCCTGCCGGGCACGGCGTACCTTGAGATGGCCCGCGCGGCCTTCGCGGAGGTCACCGGCGCCGGAGAGATGGAGATCCGGGACGTCATGTTCTGGGCTCCGCTCGTCGTCCGCGACGGTGAGCGCGCCGAGGTGTATACCGTGCTCGACCGGATGGCCGGCGGGCTCGAGGTCCAGGTGGTCAGCGCGGTCGTGGTCGACGGCGAGCGGCGCTTCCGGCGGCACGCCACCGGCACGCTCCTGCCGCTTGCGGGGGGAGAGGAGGAGCGGCGGCTCGATGAACGGCTGATGGACCTGTGGCGGACGCCCGAGGCCGAGCCGCCCGCGGTGGGGGTGGTGGAGACCGGCCTGCGGTGGCGGGCGCTGCGCCGCCGCCGCTCCGATGACACCGAGGCTACCGGTACCCTGCGCCTGGACGACGAGATCGCCAGCGACGTCGAGGTTTACAAGCTCCACCCAGGCCTGCTGGACGTGGCCACCGGCCTCATCGTCGGCCGCTTTCCGGACGCCTTCTACGCCCCGCTGTCCTACCGCAGCCTGCGCCTGCGGGCGCCGCTGCCAAGCGAGGCGATCGTGCAGGTGCGGCGGCGGGACATGGCCGCCCCCTCCCAGGAGGTCTTTTCGATCGACGTGGTGATCGCCGACCGGACGGGGCGGATCCTGGTCGAGATCGACCACTTCACCAAGAAGAGGGTCGCGGCCGGCCAGGGACAGGAGGCGCTCGCCGATCCGGCCTCCGCCGTCCAGGGGCTGCTCGCCGCGGACGCCTTTCCCGAGATCGCGCGCGAGCCGCGCGACCACGGCATCCCACCCCGGGAAGGGGTCGAGGCCCTGCGGCGGCTCCTCGGCTGGAGCCGGGCGCCCCAGGTCGTGGTCCTCGCCGGCGGGCAGCCTGCGGCGGCCGGTGCCCGGCCCGCGACGGCCGACCGCCGGCCGGCCGCCGATCCGGTCGCCGAGGGAGGGCCGCAGGCGGTGCTCGCCCGGATCTGGAGCGAGGTGCTGGGCGTCGCCAGGGTCGGCCCGTATGACAACTTCTTCGAGCTGGGGGGCGACTCCATCCTGGGATTGCAGGTGGTCGCGCGCGCCAAGGAGGCGGGCCTCCATCTGAATCCCTCCCAGATCTTCGAGAAGCAGACGATCAGCGAGTTGGCCCGGGTCTTGGCGCCCGAAGCTCCTGCCGGCGAGATCCGGACGGCGCCGCCCCCGGAGCCTCCCCCGGCCGCTCCGGCTCCCCAACCTGCCGCCGCCTCTCCTGCTCCGGGCTTCCCCCTGGTGAGCCTCAGTGAGGAGCGGTTGAGCCGCCTGGCACAGAAGCTCGAAGAGCTCGATGGAGTCGACGAATGAAGAACGTTGAGGATGTCTATCCGCTGACCCCCCTCCAACAGGGAATGCTGTTCCACGCCCTCCAGGGCCCGGCCGGAGGGGTATACGTCGAGCGGCTGAGCTGCACCCTGCGCGGGGACCTCGATCTGGCCGCCTTCCGCCAAGCCTGGAACGCGGTCCTGGTGCGGCACCCTATCCTGCGCACGGCGTTCCTCTGGGAGGACCTCGAGGATCCCCTGCAGATCGTCCGCGCGAAGGTGTCGCTGCCCTGGCACGAGGAAGACTGGCGGCACCTCTCCGGCGCGGAGCAGGCGGGGAAGCTGGGGGCCTTCCTGAGCCAGGACCTCGAGCGGGGCTTCAGGGTCGAGAAGGCGCCCCTGATGCGCCTCAACCTGTTCCGGCTCGAAGAGCGCTCCTGGCGCCTGGTCTGGAGCCACCACCACCTGGTGCTGGACGGCTGGGCCCGGGTCCTTGTGCTGCGCGACGTCTTCCAACTCTATGAGGCCTTCCGCCGGGGAGATGCTCCAGAGCTCCCGATCCCGCGGCCGTTCCGTGAGTATGTGGCTTGGCTCCAGCAGCAGGACCTGGTGGCGGCCGAGGCGTTCTGGCGCCGCGAGCTGGCGGGATTCGCCGCGCCCACCCCCCTGGGCATGGCGCGGCCGGGGAGCGCCCCGTTCCGGCCGGAGGGGGAGACGGGGGAGCACGAGATCCTGCTGCCCGCGCGGCTGACCGCGAGGCTCCAGGACTTGGCGCGGCGGGAGAGGCTCACGCTGAACACCCTGCTCCAGGGAGCCTGGGCCCTGCTCCTGAGCCGGTCGAGCGGCGAGCCGGACGTGGTCTTCGGCACCGTGGTGTCGGGCCGGCCGGCCGAGCTTGCGGGAGTGGAGTCGATGGTCGGCCTATTCATCAACACCCTGCCCGTCCGCGTGCGCCTGTCGTCGGACGGGGCGGTGATGCCCTGGCTGCGGCTCCTCCAGGAGAGCCAGGCGGCACAGCGCCGCTACGAGTTCAGCCCCCTGGTGCGGGTCAACGGGTGGAGCGAGGTGCCGCGCAGCGCGCCGCTTTTCGAGAGCCTCTTCGTCTTCGAGAATCACCCCGCCAGCGTCTCCCAGGAGGGGACGGGCGGCACGCTGACCGTCGAGGACCGGCGCTATGAGGCGAAGACCCACTATCCCCTCACCCTGATCGCCGCGCCCGGAGCCCGCCTGGAGCTGCGGCTCCAGTACAGCCGGGAGCGCTTCGACGGCGCCGTGGCCCAGCGTCTCCTGGAGAGCCTGGAGACCCTGCTCCAGGGCTTCCTCCGGGAGGGGCTCCGCACCCTCTCCGACCTGCCGGTGCTGACCGCCCCCGAGCGGCACCAGCTCACGGTCGAATGGAACGACACGGAGCGCGGTTTTCCGGCCGGCGCCACGCTCCACGGGCTGTTCGAGGCGCAGGTGGAGCGCTCTCCGGAGGCGGTGGCGTTGGTCTGGCGCGGCGAGCGCACGACCTACCGCGAGCTGGAGGAGCGGGCGAACCGGCTGGCCCATCACCTGCGGGCCCTCGGCGTCGGCCCTGAGGTGGTGGTGGGGGTCTTCGCGGAGCGGACGCCGGCTCTGGTGGCCGCCCTGCTGGCGATCCTCAAGGCGGGCGGCGCCTATCTCCCGCTCGGCCTCGAGAATCCCGAGGAGCGGCTGGGGGGGCTCGTCGGGGAGACCGCGGCCCCGATCCTGCTGACGCAGGAGCGGCTGCTGCCCAGGCTCTCCTGGTACCGGGGGACCACGATCCTCCTGGACCGCGAAGACTTCCGGGACCGTCCGGCGACGCGGCCGAACGCCGCCGTGTCCGACGGCCATCTCTCCTACGTGATCTACACCTCGGGCTCGACCGGCCGGCCCAAGGGGATCGCGATCGAGCACCGGAGCGGCGTAACCTTCGTGCGCTGGGCCGCCGGGGTGTTCCCGCCGGAGGACCTGGCGGGTGTCCTCGCCTCGACCGCGATCTACTTCGATCTCTCGGTCTTCGAGCTGTTCGTCACCCTGAGCCTGGGCGGCAAGCTGTTCCTGGTCGATAACATCCTGGAGCTCGCCGCGTTCGACGGCGGTGGGGAGCTCACCCTGATCAACACGGTCCCCTCGGGGATCACCGAGCTGCTGCGCCTCGAGGCGGTGCCCGCCTCGGTGCGCACCGTCAACCTGGCCGGCGAGCCGTTAAAGGCCTCGCTGTCGCGGCAGCTCTACGGCCTGGGCAGCGTCCGGCAGGTGCTCAACCTGTACGGCCCGTCCGAGGACACGACCTACTCGACCTTCGCCCGCATCGACCCGGACGACGGCTTCCCGCCGATCGGAGCGCCCATCGCTGGCACGCAGGTCCAGCTGCTCGACCGCTGGCTGCTCCCGGTCCCCCTGGGGTGCGTGGGCGAGATCTGTCTGGGCGGCGCCGGCCTCGCCCGGGGCTACCTCGGCCAGCCGGCCCTGACCGCCACCCGCTTCATCCCGGATCCGTTCTCCAGCCAGCCCGGCGCCCGCCTCTACCGGACCGGCGACCTGGCGCGTTACCGGAGCTCCGGCTCCCTGGAGTACCTGGGCCGCATCGACCATCAGGTCAAGCTGCGCGGGTTCCGCATCGAGCTGGGTGAGATCGAGGCGGCGCTGCTGCGCCACCCCCGGGTCCGCGAGACGGTGGCCGTGGTGCGCCGCGACCGGGAGGACGATCCCCGGCTGGTCGCCTATGTGGTCCCCGAGCCGCCGGAGGAGGCGCTCGCGGCGCGCGGCGCGCTGAGCCCTGAGCTCCGCCAGCACCTACAGGACCGGCTGCCGGCCTACATGGTCCCCTCGGCCCTGGTGTTTCTGGAGGCCCTCCCCCTGACGCCGACCGGCAAGGTGGATCGCAAGGCCCTCCCCGATCCTGGAGCGCCGGTCGGGCAGACCGCGTCGCCGGGGCACCAAGAGCCGCGCTTCGATCTGGAGGAGCGCATCGCCGGAGTCTGGAAGGAGCTGCTCGGCCTCGACCGGATCGGCCCGCACGACCGGCTGTTCGACCTCGGGGCCCACTCCCTGCTCATGGTCCGGGCCTTCGTCAAGCTGAAGGAGCTGGTCGGCGCCCGGCTCACCCTGGTCGACCTTTTCAAGTACCCGACAATCGGCAGCCTGGTCGACCATCTCGAATCCACGCCGGGCCTGGAGACGCTGCAGCTTGAACGCGGCCGCGAGCGCTCGGAGAGCCGGAGCGCGGCGCAGGGGCACGGCGTGCGGGACGTGGCTATCGTGGGCCTGCGCGGCCGTTTCCCCCGCGCGCGGGACCTGAGCCAGCTCTGGCGGAACCTGTGCGACGGTGTCGAGGCGGTCTCCTTCTTCTCGGACGAGGAGCTGCGCCGCCGCGGCGTCGACGCCACCCTCCTCAACGACCCCCACTACGTCAAGGCGGGGTACGTCCTGGAGGATTTGGAATGGTTCGACGCCGCGTTCTTCGGCTACAGCCCGCGCGAGGCGGAGGTCATGGACCCCCAGCAGCGGCTCTTCCTGGAGTGCGCGTGGGAGGCCCTCGAGGACGCCGGCTACGACCCGCGCCGTTACCCCAAGGCCGTCGGGGTGTTCGCCGGGGTCAGCATGAGCTGGTACTGGATGAACCTCTTCTCCAATCCGGACCTGCTGGCCGTCCAGGGCACCTATCAGGCGATGATCGGCAACGACAAGGACTTCCTGCCGACCCGGGTCTCCTACAAGCTCAACCTGCGGGGACCGAGCCTCAACGTCCAGTCCGCCTGCTCGACCTCTCTGGTGGCGGTCCACCTCGCCTGCCAGAGCCTGCTGAACGGCGAGTGCGACATGGCCCTGGCCGGCGGTGTGTCGGCCAGCGCCCAGCAGGGGACCGGCTACGCCTACACCGAGGGAGGGATCTTCTCTCCGGACGGCCACTGCCGGGCCTTCGACGCCCAAGCCCGGGGCACCGTGGCGGGCAGCGGCCTGGCCGTGGTGGTGCTCAAGCGGCTCGCGGACGCGATCGCCGACGGCGACACCATCCGCGCGGTCATCAAGGGCTCGGCGGTCAACAACGACGGCTCTTTCAAGGTGGGGTACTCGGCGCCGAGCGTCGAGGGGCAGGCCAACGTCATCGCGGAAGCCCAGGCCGTGGCCGGGGTCAGCCCCGAGACGGTGACCTATGTCGAGACCCACGGCACCGGGACCGAGGTCGGGGATCCCATCGAGATCGAAGCCCTGACCGCGGCGTGGCGGCAGCGGACCGCCCGCAAGGGCTTCTGCGCGCTGGGCGCGGTGAAGACCAACCTCGGGCACCTGGACGCGGCCGCCGGGGTGACCGGCCTGGTGAAGGCGGTGCTCGCCCTGCAGGCCGGCAAGATCCCACCGACTCTCCACTTCGAGCGGCCGAACCCGCAGATCGACCTCGAGAACAGCCCGTTCTACGTCAACGACCGCCTCATCGACTGGGTCTCCGAGGGCCCGCGCCGCGCCGGCGTCAGCGCCTTCGGTCTCGGCGGCACCAACGTGCACGTGGTCCTGGAGGAAGCCCCGCCGCGCGAGCCCTCCGGCCCCTCGCGCCCGCTCCAGCTCCTGGTCCTGTCGACCCGGACCAATCTGGAGGCCGCCACGGACGGCCTGGCGGATTTCCTGCGGCGTGACGCGGCGACGCCGCTGGCGGATGTCGCATATACGCTTCAGATGGGACGCGCGCAGCTCGATCACCGGCGGGTTCTGGTCTGCCGCGACCGCGAGGACGCGTTGCGCGCCCTCGAGGCCCGGGACCCCCAGCGGCTCCTGACGCTGGTCCAGGAGCCGGTCGGCCGCCGCGTGGTCTTCCTGTTCCCCGGTGGTGGAGCCCAATACGCCGACATGGGCCTGGAGCTCTACCGGGAGGAGCCGGTCTTCCGCGAGGAGGTGGACCGCTGCCTGGAGATCCTGGCTCTCCACCTGGGCTTGGACCTGAAGCCCTACCTCTATCCGTCGCTGGTGGCGGCGGCGCCCGGTGGCGCCCTCAGCCGTACCTCCACGGCGCTGCCGGCTCTGTTCGTCACCGAGATCGCCCTGGCGAAGCTGTGGATGTCGTGGGGAGTCCGGCCACAGGCGCTGATCGGGCACAGCCTCGGCGAGTACGCCGCGGCCTACCTGGCCGGGGTGATGTCGCTGGAGGACGCCCTGGCGCTGGTGGCGTTGCGCGGCCGTCTCTTCGAGACGCTCCTGGAGGGGGCCATGCTGAGCGTCCCCCTGCCCGAGGAGGAGGTGCTGCCGCTGCTCGACGAGCGCCTCTCCATCGCGGCGATCAACGACGTCACGCAGTGCGTGGTGTCGGGCCCGGTGGAGGAGATCGCCCGCCTGGAGCGGGAGCTCGCCGCGCGCGGCCTGGAGGTCCACAAGCTGCACATCGAGGTCGCCGCCCACTCGTCGCTGGTGGAGCCGATCCTGGAGGAGTTCGGGGCTTTCCTGAAGACCCTCCGCCTGCAGGCGCCGGGTATCCCGTTCGTCTCGGACGTGACCGGCACCTGGATCCGGGACGAGGAGGCGACGGACCCCGGGTACTGGGTCCGCCAGCTCCGCCACACCGTCCGCTTCGCCGCCGGCCTCGACACGCTCCTCGACGTCCCCGGCCAGGTCTTCCTGGAGATGGGGCCGGGGCGCATCCTCAGCTCTTTCGTGCGCCGGCACCCCCGGAAGCTGGCCGGGCACGAGGTCTTCACCACCCTGCGCCACATCAACGATTCGGTCTCGGACCTGGAATTCACCTTCAACCTCCTCGGCCGCCTCTGGCTCATCGGCCAGGAGATCGACTGGGTCGGGTTCTACGCCCGCGAGCGCCGGCACCGGGTGCCGCTGCCCACGTACCCGTTCGACCGCCAGCGCTATTGGGTGGAGCGGCGTCCGGAAGCCATCGCGGGCGCCCTGTCGCGCCGCGCTCCGGCGAAGAAGCCGGAGGTGGCCGACTGGTTTTACACCTCCTCCTGGCGGCTCTCGGTCTGGCCAGTGGCCGAGCCGGCCGAAGAGCCCGCGACGTGGCTCCTCTTCGCCGACGGCCACGGCCTCGGCCGCGAGCTGGCCGCGGCTCTGGACCGCCAGGGGCACCAGGTGGTCACCGTGACCGAGGGGGCGGCTTTCGCCCGTTTGGAGGAGGGCTCCTACCAGCTCGATCCGGCGAGCGCCGACGGCTACGACGCGCTGCTCCAGGACCTGTGCCGCCGCGGCGGGATTCCCCGCAGGATCGTGCACCTCTGGAGCGTGACCCTGGACGATCCGACGGCTTCGACGCTGCTCGCCGGGCGCTTCGACCACGCCCAGGAGCGCGGCTTCTACAGCCTGCTCCGCCTCGCCCAGGCCCTGTTGCGCCAGAACGTCACGGACGCCGTCCAGCTCGACGTGGTGGCCGACGGCCTGCAGCGGGTGGATGGCGGGGACGCCATCGATCCGGGCAAGGCGACGCTCCTCGGGATCTGCCAGGTCCTCCCGCAGGAGTACGACTGCTTCTCCTGCCGCGCGATCGACGTGGTCCCGCGCGGCGGCGACCGCCGGGATCTCGCCAACCGGCTGGCGGCGGAGATCTCCCGGCCGGCCGGTGACCGGCTCGTCGCCTTCCGCGGCCGGCGCCGGTGGGTGCGCGCGTTCGATCCCGTGCGAGTCGAGGCTCCGGCGGGAGCGCCCCCAGCCCTGCGCGAGGAGGGGATCTACCTGATCACCGGCGGCCTGGGGCGGTTCGGCCTGAGCTATGCGCGTCACCTCGCCGGGAAGGTGCGAGCCCGGCTGATCCTGACGGGGCGCTCGGGCCTGCCGCCGCGGGAGGAGTGGCCGGAGCAGTTGGAGAGACACGGCGACGATGCGGTGAGCCATAAGATCCGCCGCCTCCAGGAGCTCGAGGCCCGGGGCGCGGAGGTCGAGGTGGTCAGCGCCGACGTGGCGGACGAGGCTCAGATGCGAGCCGTGATCGCTCGTGCTCGCGAGCGCTTCGGCGGCCTCCACGGCGTGATCCACGCCGCCGGCCTGATCGGCCCCGAGACCTTCCGGGCGATCCCGGAGACCGGCCCGCGCGAGGCTGAAGCGCACTTCCGGCCCAAGATTCGCGGCGCGGCGGTGCTCGCCCGGGTCCTCGACGGCCTGGACATGGATTTCTGCCTGCTGATCTCGTCGATCTCGACGGTGCTCGGCGGTCTCGGATTCGCCGCGTACTCGGCGGCGAACCTGGCGTTGGACGCCTTCGCCCAGGAGCGCGACGCGGCCGGCGGCACCCCCTGGATGAGCGTGGGCTGGGACGCCTGGGCGGAGCGTGAGGACGAAGAGCGGGGGCGCAGCGCCGTGGGCGCCGAGCTGGCCGGCCTCGCCATGGCGCCGGAGGAGGGGCTCGAGGCCTTCGAGCGTTGCTTCTCCCTCCTCGGGGTGCCGCAGATCGTCCTCTCGACCGGCGATCTCGAGGCCCGCATGCGCCGGTGGTCCCACGGCCCCACCGGGGACGGCGCGGACCCGGAGGCGGCCGCCGGGCCTTCGTCCCTGCACGATCGGCCGAGCCTGCCCCAGCCCTACGTGGCGCCGCGCGACGAGCGGGAGCGCGCGGTCGCCGAGCTGTGGCAGAAGCTCCTCGGGATCCAGCAGATCGGCGTCTACGACGACTTCTTCGAGCTCGGCGGGGACTCTCTGCGGGCGACGCAGCTCGCTTCGAGCCTGCGGAGGCACTTCAAGGTAAGCATCCCGTTGCGTGCCCTGTTCGACGCACCTTCCGTCGCCGGGCAGGTGGAGGTGATCGCCGGGCTGCAGGCCGAGCAGACGCGGGAGGAGGCGCCGGACCTGGCGCGGATCCAGAGCCACCGCAGGACCCTGCTCGACGATCTGGAGGACCTGGAGCTCCTTCCCGAGGAAGGTTTGGAGCCGCTCTGGAGGGCTGGGGAGATGTCGACATCCGGAGGCCTCGAGTAATGGAATCGGTCGCGCTGCATCGCAGGATCCTGGAGCTTCCGCCGCGCAAGCGGGCCCTGCTCGCCGCCCGCAACCCCCTGTCGTTCTCGCAGGAGCGGCTCTGGTTCATCGACCAGCTGACGCCGGGCAGCCCGGTGTACAACATCCCCTTCGCCCTGCGGCTCGAAGGGGACCTCGATCCGCAGGTGCTGCGCCTCGCTGTGCGCGAGGTCCTGCACCGTCACGACGTCCTGCGCACCACCTTCGCCGCGCCCGACGGCAGACCCATGCAGGTCGTCCATCCACCGGCGGAAGCCGCGCTGCCGCTGATCGACCTCACCGGCCTGCCCACCGCCGCCCGCGAGGCGAGCGCCCGCCGGCTGGTGGCGCTGGAGACCGCCAGCCCGTTCGATCTGGCCCGGGGCCCGCTGCTGCGCAGCGCCCTGCTGCGTCTGGGGGAGCGCGAGCACATCCTCTGCGGCGCCATGCACCACATCGTCTCGGACGGCTGGTCCCTGGAGGTGCTCATCCGGGAGATCTCGACGCTCTGCACGGCCTTTCTCTCCGGAGAGCCGTCCCCCCTCCCCGAGCTGCCCATCCAGTACCTGGACTATGCCCGCTGGCAGCGCGATCCGTTGCGCGGGCAGGCGCTACGCGAGCAGCTGGAGTATTGGAAGCGGACCCTGGCGGGGGCACCCCCGGTGCACGAGCTCCCGACCGACCGGCCGCGCCCGAAGGCGCAGTCCCACGGCGGCGCGCGCCGCAGCCTGTTCTTCCCGGCTGAGGTCGGGGATGGTTTGCGGCGGGTCGGCCGCCAG